>DATDCP010000114.1:0-4112 GCA_036524255.1 Chitinophagaceae bacterium | reverse complement strand
TTAATAACGGCAATGTTTCTTTGCAATCACCCCATACAGGCACAGCCGCTTTTACATTTTTATCTATTTCAGATGGATCGATATCAAGATGGATCACTTTTGCCTGCTTGGCATACTTATCAAGTCTACCTGTAACACGGTCATCGAAACGCATACCGATTGCGATCAATACATCGCATTCATTTGTCAAAAGATTTGGGCCGTAATTTCCATGCATACCAAGCATACCAACTCCGAGTGGATGATTAGTTGGAATTGCACTCATGCCAAGGATCGTCCATGCAGCAGGGATGCCTGCTTTCTCAATAAATTTTTGAAATTCTTTTTCTGCTTTTCCAAGTATTACACCTTGTCCAAAGATCACAAATGGTTTTTCAGCTTCATTTATCAGCTTGGCAGCCTGCTCAATATATTCTTTGCGCACAATAGGCTTAGGACGATAGCTTCTTATATGCTCACATTTCTCGTAACCGTTGAAATCGAACATTTGCAGTTGCGCATTTTTAGTAATATCAATTAAAACAGGGCCCGGTCTTCCGCTACCTGCGATATAAAATGCCTTTGCTAATACATGCGGAATTTCAGTCGCATCAGTTACCTGGTAATTCCATTTGGTAACAGGAGTTGTAATATTTATTACATCTGTTTCCTGGAAGGCATCAGTTCCCAACAAATGAGCAAACACTTGTCCCGTAATACAAACAACAGGAGTGGAGTCTATCATTGCATCGGCTAATCCAGTTACAAGATTTGTAGCACCGGGACCACTGGTTGCAAACACAACACCGGTTCTTCCACTCACTCTTGCAAAACCCTGCGCTGCATGGATAGCTCCTTGCTCATGCCGCACTAATATATGTGTAAGCTTATCATGATAATCATACAATGCATCATAGATCGGCATGATAGCGCCGCCGGGGTAACCAAAGATGGTTTCAACACCTTCAGCAACAAAAGCTCTTAATACTGCCTCGCTACCTGAAATGTTTTCAGTAGCTGCTTTTGTTTTTTTCTCTTTGGTTAATTCAAGTGTATCCATAAAAAATAATTTATTTTCTGTAAAAACCTAACTTGTCTGTCGAACCAACATCGGTAAATCCTACTTGTCTCAGCATAGTAACCAATTGTCCACGGTGATACGTAGAATGATTGAATATATGCGCAAAGACCTGGTAATGGGGCATCTCATACCTGTCACCATTTATTCTTCTAAAAATTAGTTTATCCATTAGTGCTTCTTCGTTAAAACCTTCAACAAATTTTTTCAATCCTGTCGAAGCATTTTTCCATAAATCAGTCACTTCATATCTTGATCCTTTAAAAATTGATTGCAACCATACAGGTGATTCTGCTTTATTCAATCTTTCCAGCCATATTGTTTCAGCACTTGTAATATGCAATACTGTTTCTGCTATGCTATTAAAACTGCTTACTACATGTTTTTTCCATTGTTCATCAGAAATATTATTTACCCATGACAGAACAATAGCATTCGCCCAAATATTATAATCCGCTACTTCTAAAAAATATTGTTTTGTCATTTTATTTTTCCGCTATTCATTTGTTCCAAAACTTTATGCAACTGCGAAAGGCTGGCCTTGTGCTCCGCAAGCCCCCTTTAGGGGGTTTGGGGGTTATTCATCAGTTACACATCCCTCGCTTGCATCTTTTACAAACCGTGCATATTTATATAATACACCTCTTTTCTCTTTCAATTCCGGTTGTTTCCAGTTAGCCTTTCTCTTTTTTATTTCATCATCACTCACTTTTAAAGTGATCGTGTTCTTTGTTACATCAATTTCAATAACGTCTTCATCATGTACAAATCCGATCAATCCGCCTTCGTGTGCTTCAGGTGTAATATGGCCTACAACAAATCCATGTGTACCTCCGCTAAAACGACCGTCAGTGATCAATGCAACATTTTTTCCCAAACCTGCACCAATGATCGCTGAAGTTGGTTTCAACATTTCAGGCATTCCCGGTGCGCCTTTGGGTCCTTCATTTTTTATTACAACAACATCACCTGCTTTTACTAAACCACTTTGTATTCCTGCAATTAATTTTTGTTCACCGTCAAAGACTCTTGCAGGTCCAACAAATTTTTCTCCTTCTTTCCCGGAAATTTTTGCAACACATCCTTTCTCGGCAAGATTGCCATACAGAATTTGCAGGTGTCCGGTTTTTTTCAAAGGCTGGTTTAATGGTTTAATAATGTCTTGAGCCTTAAAATCAAGATCCGGAACACCTGCTAAATTTTCTGCAACCGTTTTACCGGTAACTGTCAAACAATCGCCATGCAGTAAACCTTCCGACAATAAATATTTCATTACTGACGGAAGTCCACCATGCTGGTGAAGATCCTGCATGAGATATTTTCCAGAGGGTTTGAAATCTGCTAACACGGGTACTTTATCACTGATGGTTTGAAAATCATCAATAGATAAAGGAACACCAACTGATCTTGCCATTGCGATCAAATGCAATACAGCATTTGTGCTGCCACCGAGGATCATGATCACGGTGATCGCATTTTCGAATGCTTTGCGTGTCATAATATCTGATGGACGAATATTTTTTTCGAGTAATAATCTCAATGCTTTCCCTGCATTCAAACATTCTTTTTTCTTGTCTTCACTTAATGCGGGATTGGAAGAAGAAAAAGGTAAACTCATTCCCAATGCTTCAATTGCCGCGGCCATTGTATTCGCAGTATACATACCACCACATGCACCTGCTCCCGGACATGAGTGCTGAACTATCTGTTTAAAATCCTCTGGATTTAAAGTGCCTGCAATTTTTTGTCCCAAGGCTTCAAATGCAGAAATTATATTTAAGTCTTGTCCTTTATAATGTCCCGCTGCAATTGTACCTCCATACAACATGATCGAAGGACGATTCAACCTTCCCATTGCAATGATCGAACCCGGCATATTTTTATCACAACCTGGTATCGCAATAAGACCATCATAGTAAAAACCACCCATTACTGATTCAATTGAATCAGCGATGAGGTCACGGCTTACCAATGAATATCTCATTCCATCAGTGCCATTGCTTATACCATCACTGATGCCGATCGTATTAAAGATCAAACCCACCATGTCATTATCCCACACTCCTTGTTTCACTATTTTGGCCAGGTCATTTAGATGCATGTTGCATGTATTACCATCATAACCCATGCTGCACACACCGATCTGTGGTTTCTTCAGGTCATCTTCTGTTAAGCCAATTCCATACAACATTGCCTGTGCTGCCGGTTGTGTCGGGTCTTGTGTAATTGTTTTGGAATATTTATTTAGTTCGTTCATTTCTATTTTTATACCAACTTTTATTCTACTATTAAACTTCTGTTGTGTCACTCTCTTGTACGTTCTGTAATTCTATTCAACAAATAAAACCACGGTGGCACGGGGTCACGGTGTTACACAGTGATCTCTTTGTGTTTCTCTGTGTCTTTGTGTCTCTGTGGTTCAAAAAAATCTTCTTTCACAAGTTTCATATAAGCTATCTGAATTTTTCTTGAAACACTATCATTCCAATTCAATGGAAATTTATAATCATCCAAACTTTCAAACCCAATGACCTCAGCGCCGGTACCGCAGAAGAATGCAGCATCTGCTTTTTTCAATTCGTCAACAGTGAAGAATTTTTCTTCAACGGATATACTTAATTCATTACATAAATTAATGATTGTAGCTCTTGTAATACCAGGTAAAATATTACCTAATGCAGGAGTAGTTAATTTTCCATCTTTCTCATAAAAGAAGTTTGCTCCTGGTGCTTCTGCTACATAATTATTCATGTCTAGTAATAAAGCTTCATCATAACCATTTGCTTTTGCTTCATGACTGGCAAGCAAAGAGTTTACATAATGACCAGCGGCCTTTGCATGTATTTTAAATCCTTTTGGATTCGGACGTTGAAATGAGGAAGTCATTACTCTTAATAATTTTTCACCAAGGAAGGGTTGCATTTTCCATGCTTCAATTACGATAAATGATTCTTCATTCACATCAAATTTCATATTTGTAGGTGCATACACAACCGGACGTATATAAGCATCCTGCAGATCATTTCTCTTTAATATTTCATATGTGGCATCTATC
>DATDCP010000113.1:0-4605 GCA_036524255.1 Chitinophagaceae bacterium | reverse complement strand
AGAATAAGATAAAAATTTTTCTTTCTGGTTGTGTTACTCATATTCTTTCAATGGTCCAAAGGTAGCTTATCGTTCGCGTTGCCTTTTATAATTGAGAGATAGTATTATGTACTTAGCCAGACTGCTACTATTAAGCCTGAGTTGCGTCGCACTCTTGTACTGCAACAATTCTATTCAGCTTATTTGTTCATTAAGAGTGAAGTTCAATGTCCCCCGCTGGCGGGGGCCGGATGTACAATGAGGAGAAATATTCGAAAGGGGTGGACTAAGTCTGAGAATTTAAATCCACCCCCATTTGAAAATGTTTTATATCGAAGCACTTCCCCCGCCAGCGGGGGACAATGATCAGCTTAAACTTTTTCTTGCTTAATTCTTATACTATACGTCAACAGCTGCTTTTATAGCTGACATAACAGTAGGTTTATAGATTTTCTTGAACTCTTTCAATTTATCATTTACATAAAGCAACATTTTTTCCCTGCTGTTCTCTCTGCAAAATTTATAGGAAGGTCGATAAAGTATCATGAACCGTGTAAGAGAGTCGCCACGTAACCCGGTAAGTTTCGCAACCCACTCTTTAGGAAAACTTCTATCAACATAACTCTCTTCCTCTTGCTTGATCAAACGCCTTTTTAATTGCCTTTTTTGCTTTGCCTGATAAGAGAAATAGCTTAATGGACTTACTGATACACCAAATCCGTCCGGCGGCCTATTGAAACCGGTAATGCCCGGTTGTTTTGCGTAAATGTCGTTGTAATAATTCCGTCTTGATAAAGAGTCCATTTGATAACTGCTGGTTACAGTTACATTCTTTAAAGTAATGATCTCCTTATATAATGTGACTTCATGTAGTGTAAGTAACATAGAATAAATTACAGTTGCAGTATCTGGCCTGAACCCTATTCTCGAAAACATGATCCGATCTCCTTCGGATGCCGCAATTGTATAACTACCATCACTACCTGACCTTACTGAAAGCTTTGTGTTGAGATTGTAAACATTTACTCCGGCAATTGTAGAGTCGGTTTGAGAATCATATACTTTTCCTTTCACATTATTCTGAGCAGTAATTTCAAAACAAATATTCAGAAGCAGAAGCAAAATAACAGTTGGCCGAAAGATCATTGTTAAAAGTAAGAAGCGCTACCATAAACATTTTTTTAAAGAAAGAAAATGTTTGTTAAATCAATCTCTATATAAAAAGTTTTGTTCTAACAAAGATGATTTGGGAATGAGGCAAGAATAAAAAAGCCCCGATTATTGCATACCCAGCAATTTTTTTATCTTCCCAAGGAGCTGTTTGATATCAAATGGTTTTATTATGAATTCATCAGCTTTTGAATGTTCAATAGTAGAAAGAGGTACATAACCCGCCGAATATAAGATCACTGGTATATTTTCGTAAGCTGGTTGCAACTTCAAATTATAACAAAGTGTCCTTCCATCCGCATCTCCTAAAAAAATATCCATCAGGATAATATCTGGTCGAGTTGATTCAATGATGTTTAAAAAACCAGACCCTTTTGCTAGTGTTGTAATATGATAACCCAATCTGGATAGCGTCATTTCGACCATTTCTAGAAGGTCTTTGTCATCATCTACTATCAAGATCTTCTGCATTATACTAGTTGAACATTAAAAAAATTATAGACCACAAAATTGTGGCCAAACATATATCTCTTTTTTTTAAAGGTAAAATGGAATACATTAGAAGTTTTGAATAAATTGCTGAAACAGGTCGGCCTATAAATTCCCCAATTACATATGAGTGTTCAGACAACTACAGAACGGATGGCTATGCTTGCCGCTATTATTGAATCTTCAGATGATGCCATTATAAGTAAACACCTGAACGGTATCATTACAAGCTGGAACAACGGCGCAGAAATTATTTTTGGTTATACCGAAGCAGAAGCGATCGGACAACATATATCGCTCATCATTCCAAAGGACAGGTTGGAAGAAGAAGAGATGATAATTTCTAAACTCAGGCGGGGAGAAAGAATAGAACATTATCAAACTAAAAGAGTCACTAAATCAGGAAAAGAAGTTATTTTATCATTATCCATTTCACCAATACATGATGAAAAAGGAAAAGTGATCGGCGCTTCAAAAATTGCCCGTGATATAACAAAACAAAAAGAATCCGAAAAACTTATTGAACAATATGTTTACCGGCTTGAATTATTAAATGTAACGGGTAAAACCCTTGCTGCTGAACTCGACACTAATATAATACTCCAAAAGGTTACGGATGCTACTACCGAATTATCAGGTGCAGCTTTCGGCGCTTTCTTTTATAACAAGACAGATTCAAGAGGATCTTATTTGTTGTATGCAATTTCAGGAGCGCCAAAAGAAGCATTTGAAAAATTAGGAATGCCGCTCAATACGGCGATATTCGAAACGACTTTTAATGGTCATGGCATTGTTCGTTCTGATGATATTACAAAAGATCCCAGGTATGGAAAAAATTCACCGCACAAGGGTATGCCGGCAGGTCATTTGCCCGTCGTTAGTTACCTGGCTGTACCTGTTTTTTCGCCTGCAGGAATTGTCATTGGTGGACTTTTTTTTGGCCATCCGAAACCTGCGATGTTCACAAAAGAACACGAAGCATTGGTAGAATCTATCGCCAGTCAAGCCGCCATTTCATTAGAAAATGCAAGGCTTTACCAGGAAGTGCAAAAGTTTAGCGCTAAAAAAGATGAATTCATTGGCTTCGCCAGTCATGAATTGAGAACACCGTTGACAACGATCACAGGTTATCTGCAAATAGTCGAAGAATCTCCCGATCTTATCCGGCACGTAATGCCTAAATTAAAAAAGCAAGTAGCAAGGCTGGTTTCCATCATTTCAGATCTGCTTGATATTTCAAAAATTCAGGCGGATAAATTAGAGCTAAACCAAACAAGTATAAGCTTACGATCACTAATTAAAGAAAGCGTGGATTCAGCCAGGCAGTTATCTGCAGCCTACGAAATAGAATATAAAATTCCCAATGAAGAACTGTTTCTGTATGTTGATGCAACCAAAATCAACCAGGTGCTTCTGAATATCCTGTCTAATGCCATTAAATATTCACCAGTTAACAAAGAGATCCGGCTGAATGCCGAACGTTTGGGAGACGAGGTTAAAATAAGCATTAGCGACCATGGAAAAGGAATTGAAAAAGAATATCTGGATGAGATCTTTACACAATTTTATAGAGTCACATCAAAAGACAATCAAACAGAAGGATTAGGGCTTGGACTTTATCTGTGTAAAGAATATGTGGAAGCACATCACGGAAAAATTTGGGCAGAAAGCGAATTGGGGAAAGGAACAACCATACATCTAACGCTTCCAATAACAAAAGTTTAAAAAACTTCACTTGATCTTCATCCCAGGTACAAGTGGAACTGTCTCGACAAGTTCGAGCGACTTGACCATATCCTTTGTACCATCTTTGTATTTTATAAAGTGAGGAGTTTGCAAATGCAATTTGTATGCAACTGTATCAGTATATATTTCTAAAATAGTGATGTGAGTCGGGTTGTTTTTTTCTGCAACTGCATATAAAGTCAATACTCCGGGCTCCAAACGTACAGAAGCTTCGATCTCCTCCTTCAACAAAGCATTATAACTTTCTAACTGAGCGGAATCTATTACAAGCTTTGCTAACCGCACCATTTGGTTTTTATTTTGTGTAGAAGAATTGTCGCAGCAAAGAATTATAAACATTACTGCAACAAATGCTAAAGGCAATAAGATTAATTTTCTTTTCCTCATTCCTTCTTTTTTACAATTAACTAACTCAAGTGATATTGATCATCGCTTACCTTTTCCAACCATTCCACTGCTTTTCCATTTAGTTGTTCATGGATGGCAATATGCGTCATTGCAGTTGTTGCCGCAGCACCATGCCAATGTTTTTCATTTGGTTCAAAATGGATCACATCTCCCGGATGAATTTCTTCAACAGGACCGCCATCGTGTTGAACCCAACCACATCCATCTGTAACGATCAACGTTTGACCCAATGGATGTGTATGCCATGCAGTTCTTGCACCGGGTTCGAAAGTAACACTTGCTCCGGCAACTTTTGATGGTTCATCTGGTTGAATTAAACGATCAATTCGAACAGAACCTGTAAACCATTCAGCAGGTCCTTTGTCAGATGGTTGCGAACCAGCTCTTTTTATTTCCATAAAAAAGTTTTTATGAAATTAGCTAATCCTGGATCATTTGTTTTGCTTAACGACCCACCAGCTTTTGTAAATGTTCAGGATACCTCTCCCCTTCTACTTTAATAGTTGAAGAAGCATTATCGATCTCATGAAGTTCATCAGAAGTAAACTCAATATTAGCTGAACCAATATTCTCTTCTAAACGATGCAGTTTTGTTGTTCCGGGAATTGGAACGATCCAAGGCTTTTGTGCAAGTAACCATGCCAATGCAACCTGGGCAGGTGTTGCATTTTTCTTCTGAGCAATATTATTCAACAGATCGATCATCGATTGATTTGCCTTTCTTGCTTCTTGTGTAAACCGGGGAACAACATTTCGAAAATCGGTACTGTCAAACTTTGTATTCTCATCTATTTTACCAGTAAGAAACCCTTT
>DATDCP010000112.1:0-20706 GCA_036524255.1 Chitinophagaceae bacterium | reverse complement strand
AGTGTTTGGAGTAGAAGGAAATGAATATCTCAATCCACAATCTGAGGATCTGATTCAATCAAAATATTATAAAACAAAGAAGAGACTGGTGCCAGTATCCCTATTTTAATTAATAACATTCTAAAATCCTGGTCAGGACTTCTATCTACAAGAAATATCATAAGGAAAAACGCCACAGCAAAAACCATAAGGAAAAAAATAAATCGTAGCCAGAAAGGGTAACGTTTTTTGCTCATAGGTTTTGAATTGAAATAAAATTAAGACCAAGGATTGAATTTTGCAATCAAAGAAGAAAAAACATACAGGCCACAAGGAAAATTATAAGTGCTCCTACTTCATCGATGTTAGCTTTATTGGTAAATCCACTACCGAATGCTACGAGTATACAGAAGGTCTTAATTTGTCTTATGAATCGTGAAGTTTAAAAGGATTGATAAGAAATCTGAAGACAAAATTGGTTTTTAAAATTACCTGACCCGAAAAAAAATATTCCTTTCTTTTCTGATAATATTATTAAGAGAGCCAGGAATATTTTTTTCATGTAAAAAAGTGAATGGTGTTTTACAAACTGGAGGTTTAAACATAAAATTTTTGCAAACGGATTTAAAAGTTTAAGGAGGAAGAAATAAAAGCACAGCATGTTTCATACCTTTAATAAAATGCCGTGGTATGAAAAAACTACTTTTATTTTCCGTTTTTGTTTTTTTTACAAGTTTGATTTTTGCTCAACAAAAACCACACAAGATCGTTTTTGATTTTACTAAAAATGACACGGCCAGTTTTTCGGCCATGATGAGACAGGCCAAAAATATTTCGATCGAAACGGGAAATGCACAACTTGAGATCGTTTGTCATGGCCCGGGTCTTGATATGATCATGAGTGAGAAAACCACCGTGCGGAAAGAGATAGAAGAATTACACAACAAGTACAATGTGGTCTTTGCCGCTTGCGGAGCTACGATGAAAAGAAGGGGAGTTGACAAAAAACAGCTTTTCCCGTTTACAGTCGTCGTGCCATTGGCCAATCTTGAATTTTCATCCAAACAACAGGAAGGATGGAGTTATATAAAAGCCGGGTATTAAAATGAACATTTTAAAATAGGATAATTTGAATATCATATTTTAAGAGAAGATCAGGAATGTGTTTCGCGATGTTCATTATTATCTCTTGTACTTAAAGTCTGTTTCGTGGTGTCTTTTTTCAAAGGTGATATATTTAATACCCTGTTTACATCATGCCTGAATAAACGGCCAATCGGTATTTCTGTTTTGGCGATCTCTATAGAATCGGTATTATAAGAGTCAATTTTATTTATCGCGATAATATAGGAACGATGAACCCTGATAAATGCATCTCTAGGAAGCATTTCAACAAGCGATGCAATGGATTGCTTGGAAATAACTGTTTTTTGAGTTGTTACTACTTTTATATAATCCTTAAGACTCTCCACGAATAGAATATCTTCTAAAAAAACTTTTATCATCTTACGGTTGGCACGGAAATATAAAAATGGATGGGACTGCTCCGGCAAAGTATCATTTAATGAATTTGAATTTGTCGTAACATGGATATCAAGCTCCATTATTTTGTTTACAGCCTGCAAGAATCGTTCGAAGCTTATCGGTTTTATTAAAAAATCAACAGCATTGAGGTCAAAACCCTCAACGGCGTATTTCCTGTAAGCAGTAGTGAAGATAACTTTAGGAGGGTTTTTCAGCGTTCTCAAAAAACTAGTACCAAGTATATGTGGCATTTTAATATCAAGGAATAAAAGATCAACAGCATTATTCTGTAAAAAAGAAAGTGTTTCTACTGCATTGGAGCACTCACCCGTTAACTGAAGTAGCTCAACTCCTGCAATGTATTTTTTCAAAACTTCTCTTGCAGGAGGTTCATCGTCAATTACGAGACATTTGATTTTTTTAATCGGTGACATAAGCAAATTGTTCCTGTTTATGAGCATTGTTTGTTATCGTATCCGATACATCCTCCAGCGATATCTTTAAATTTATCATTATAACTTCTGGGGCTATGGTTGTTTTCAATTCATATTTGCCTGGGTAAAAAAAGTCAAGCCGTTTTCTGATCCCGGTTATTGCATTTTCGTTTGATGCTTCAGATAATGGTTCGTTCGTTTTTCCATGAATGACCTTCATGACGAGTTCACGTCGGGCAATTTGAAATTCAAGATTCATCCAGGCAGTTTCCAGTTTTTTATTACTGATATAGCTGACGCTGTTTTCAACAAATGAGAACAATAATAACGGAGTGATCATTGCGCCGGATACTTCCCCTTTTACCGCTATATCCAATTCAAACCTGTTTCCCATTCTTACTTTTTCCAACACTAAATAATCTTTTATCATCTTGATCTCTTTTTCAAGCGGCACCCGGTTGTTGTCAGAGTCATATATCATGTAACTCAGCATGTCGGCTAATTTCAAAAGCAGCATGGAAGCTTTATCAGGCTCTTTTTTTTCAGTGAGCCTGCAAATATTGTGCAAGGAAGAAAAAAGAAAATCAGGATGCATTTGTGCTTTTAATAATTGCAGGTCGGTCATTAATTTTTCCTTTTCAAGTATTTCCTTTTCTTTTTGTTTCATGTACCATCGTTTCATCAGTTTGATGGCCACTGCAGCAGATATTACTTTAGGCGCACTTAATAACCCCGCGACAATGCTCGTCCACCAAATACTTTTATTGGCAATGACCGGGGAATAGTGAAAGCTAGCATCAATTGCCGGGAACAAAGTTCTGTGGAAAAAGTAACTACCCATAAGGATCACGAATGAAAGTACAAGTATACCAAAAGCCAGCGCTGTATATTTTTTTGTAAATAAATAACGGGGCATTAAAAAATTTATGAACAAATAGCAGGTAATAATATGGAGGAGTAGCAGCAAAATTGTTTTAATAATAAAAGGGGCATTCCAAAGTTCAAATTCTGCTTTTTCCAAACCTGTTTGCTGGTAATGATAATAGCTAGCCGTAAAATAGATGAACCAAAGCAGCCAGAAAACAAGATGGCGCCTCAGGCGATGGCGTCTTTTAGCAGAGAATGTAAACTCATGCCAGTTCATAGATCCTGTTTTTTATAAATGATTCTTCTGTTTTTTCATTCGTATCGAAAAGCGGGATTTGTAACGTTATATGAAAGCTCATCATTTCATCCGTTATATTTAGTGAATGCATACCGGGATAAAGAATAGCCAGTCTTTTTTTTACATTTTTTAATCCCAGCCCGCCACTGATTGTATTTTCGCCAGGCATTAATGGTTTGCTGTTGGAAAGATCAACAAGCAGCACATGATCTTCAATAGCGATATTAAGATTGATCCATGGATGAGTTAGCATTTCACTGGCCCCATGCTTAAAACTGTTTTCTACAAACGGTACCAGTAAAAGCGGGCAGATCAATTTATGTTCTGCATTCCCTCTTACCTGTAAATTCATATTAAAGCTTTTGCCATAGCGTATCTTTTCCAGGTCCGCATAATCGTTTATCATTTTCAGTTCTTTTTCCAGTGTCACCAGTGGCTGGTTGCATTCATAAATTATATAATGCAGTAGTGCGGATAGTTTTTTTAAAACTTCAGGAGCTGCCGGTGAACCATTGATGATGAAAGAATAAATGTTGTTAAGTGTATTAAAGAGAAAATGAGGATGCACCTGTGCTTTTAACAGTTGCAATTCAGCATTGATCTTTTCGCGGGCCGCCTGCGCTGTTTCTTTTTGTTTCAAATACCAGCTTTTGAGCAATTTTATTGCTAAAGCGATACCGATGATCGTGGGATAGTTAAATAAGATCTGCCGTCCCCATAGCGGGAGAATAAAATCCATACCCGGCATTGTCTGGAAATATCCTATTCGTGTACTTATAAATAATGCCAGAACAAAATTGAAATAGTTGATAAAAGCAATAAGACAAACAAACAAAAGGAGTATGCATGTGGTGCCTATCCAGGTTTTATTTTTTAAAAGATACCTGGGTAAAAAATAATAAAGGATACCATACACGAGGGCGGCATGCACCAGTGTGTGTAAAATACTAGCCATTATTATTCTCAATACTGATAGACCTATGCCATATTTTTTAATATGTGTTAGCGGACCACTAAGGTCCCATCCGGGTATCCAGTTGGTAGGTATTAAATAGGTTACAATAAGATAGATGCACCAGGCTGCCCAAAAAAGTAAATGCCTGCGTATTCGCACAGATCGAACTTCAGAAAAAACCAGATTGTATAGATTCATAAACCCTGAAATAAATGTTTCCGCACATAAATAATGACAGGGAAGTTCTTTCTACCGATCCCAAATTAACTTATTTCTCATTTGAAATGCGACTTGCATCTGTTTATTAGACAAATGATATGTTTCCTTCTCTGAATGCTGTTTAGCGACGCTGAACGGCGAAATCTATCAGTACGCTGGTGAGTGTCACCCGTTTTTTTTCATAAAGCGAAATGAAAAAAGTTTGCATTTGTCGCGTACTACTTTTAGCCATCAGTTATTATTTCACTCATCAATTTAATTTTATGAAATATTCAAACAAGTTTAGAAATCCCCTTACCTTTTTTTTATTTACCATCATTCTTGTTGTTTCGTGCCAGAAAGATGTAACGAAAGGACAGAATTCGCAGGAAGAGATTGCAACAGCCGCTAATTCATCTCATGGCCATTTACAACAAACAAAAACGTTTTCTTCAGAAGTTGCAAGAAAATGGCATGACTTGCAATTACGTATCCTTCGTATTACAGGTGCCAATCCTTATGGCTTGAATGGCAATCGTTATTTTGCGTATTTCGGAATAGCATTGTATGAATCCGTAGTGCCGGGTATGCCCAATTACCAATCACTTTATGGTCAGCTTACTAATATGCCTGCAATGCCATCTACTGAACCCGGCAGAGCGTACCATTGGCCAGCGACAGCCAATTCAGCATTGGCATCTCTTACTAAAAATTTTTATACACTTGCATCTTCTGCACATAAAGCGTCAATCGATTCTTTGGAAAACGCATTGAAAAACCAATTTCAGCAACAGGTCAACGAAGCCACCTTTCAACGTTCTGAAAACTTCGGTAAACAAATAGCGCAATTGGTATTCGACTGGTCAAAGACTGATGGAGCTTTGACTGTGTGGCCGGTATATACGATGACATCTGACATCACCAAATGGAGGCCCGTGGCGCCGAATCCAACAACTGTATCAGCGCCATATTGGGGTTATAATCGCCTGTTTGTTCCGGGTAGTACCAACAATACAGCGTCGCCATTACCGCCTCCTTATTCCACCGATCCTAATTCTTCGTATTATCAAATGGTAAAAGAAGTGTACGATATTTCGCAAACACTGACAGCCGATCAGATTGCAACAGCTTTGTATTTCCGTGATAACCCCGGTTTCCAGGCAGGTACGCATTATCAGTATATCTTCAACCAGGTAATGAATGATGAAGATCCACAATTGGATCTTTATGCATTGGCACAGGCAAAAGTTGCAATAGCAATGGCCGAATCGCAGATCGATTGCTGGAAGAAAAAATATGATGTGTTGACAGACCGACCAACCCGCTACATCCGGGATGTAATGGGACATACGGGTTGGTCTTCGTTGTTAGCAATGCCAAACCATCCTGATTTTCCCTCGGGCCATTCACAAACAGGAGGATCGTTTGCAGAAGTTATGACCAGTCTGTTTGGAAATGATTATAACATTACGCTGCATACTTATGATAACCTCGGTATGGCGCCAAGGCCATACAATTCATTCAATGAAATGGCGGAAGATATTGGGCGATCAAGAGTGTTTGGCGGCATTCACTATACATATTCGTGTACAGAAGGTATGAGACAGGGCCAAAAAATAGCACAAAATATTTTAAACACATTAAAGTTCAAGAAAGACTAAGTAAAGAATCAAACCGTAATAGCAGGACCGGGGCAGATCATAACCTTACCAATCGACAGCACCTCGTTAGTGATTCTCACTTCTGATGTTCGGATGGGATGATAGGAAATGGCTCTGGAAATTTCGGTCCTGCTTTTTTGGTGGTTATAATTGCAGGTGATTCAAATCACAATTTACTAGTCGGGAAATCAATACTCCCACTTTATCAGCGTTGCGCCCCAAGTAAATCCTCCACCAAAAGCAGCAAGTACGATCAGATCGCCTTTGTTTATCTCATGTTTGAAATCCCAAAGACATAAAGGAATAGTTGCAGCAGTGGTATTCCCATAACGATGAATGTTCAGCATCACTTTATCCTGGCTAAGTCCCATGCGATTTGCAGTTGCATCGATGATCCTTTTATTGGCCTGGTGGGGAACAAGCCATGCAATATCATCACCAGTTAAATTATTTCTTTCTAAAAGTTCTGCACTTACATCCGCCATTCCTTTTACTGCAAATTTGAAAACAGGCTGACCATCCTGGTAAATAAAATGTTCTTTATTGTTGACTGTTTCATGCGAAGCAGGTCTTTGTGAACCACCGGCTTTTTGATATAAATAATTCCTGCCACTTCCATCACTTTTAAGAATTGTATCAAGTAAGCCATACCCCTCATGGTTTGGCTCCAGCAAAACTGCACCAGCTCCATCACCAAAAAGGATACAAGTTGTGCGATCAGTATAATCAACAATAGCACTCATTTTATCAGCACCCACTATAACCACTTTTTTATATCGTCCACTTTCAATAAACATGGTGCCGGTCGTCAAACCATATAAAAAACCGGAACAGGCTGCATTCAAATCAAAACCAAAAGCATTTGTGGCACCTATTTTATCGCAAATAATATTTGCCGTAGCTGGAAAAAGCATATCGGGAGTGACAGTACAACAAATGAGGCAATCAATTTCTTTAGGATCGATCCCTCTTTTATGACAAAGTTCTAAAACTGCAGGGGCGCCGAGGTCAGAAGATGCTTTGCCTTCACCTTTCAAAATTCTTCTTTCTGAAATCCCGGTTCTTGTTCTTATCCACTCATCGTTTGTTTCCACCATTTTTTCCAGGTCAGCATTAGTAAGTTTATCCGGAGGAACATATCCGCCAACGGCTGTTATAGCTGCAGTAACTTTCTTTGTCATTAAAAAAAATTAAGTGCACGAAGATAAGATAGTTCATGGTTTGATGTTTGAGGTTTGATGTTTCGTTTCAATGATATGAGATTAAATAAGTTAAGGTGCTAATTAACTTTAAATTTCAAACCCCAAACTTCAAACAGTTTCCTTTATTTTCGCAACTATGATCGCATATCTTGATGGAAAATTTGTTTACAAAAGCCCGGCAATGGTGCATGTTGATGTAGGAGGAGTGGGCTATGAGGTGCAAATAAGTTTAAACACATACTCAAAGATCCAAAATCTTGAAAAAGGAATTTTGCAAACCGCTCTTTTGATCCGTGAGGATGCCCATATTTTATATGGTTTCTTTGATAAATCCGAAAAAGAAATGTTCCTCTATTTAACTTCTGTTTCCGGAATTGGTGCATCAACTGCCCGAATGATGTTGTCTTACATGAAGCCCGAAGAGCTTACGAGATTGATCGTACTTAATGATATTCATGGGCTTGAAAAGATAAAAGGTATCGGTAAAAAAACAGCCGAGCGATTGGTGCTTGAGTTAAAGGATAAACTAGCAAAACAACCGTTCGATTTAAATATTTCTCCTTTGAAACACAATACATTGCATAGTGATGCGTTAAATGCCCTGATGGCTCTGGGAATAGCACGAAATACCGCCGAACAAGCAATCCAAAGGGTCACACAATCAGACCCTTCATTAACCTCCCTTGAGGATGTTATCAAGAAAGCTTTAAAAACTCTGTAAGCCTATCGATTGACATTTTTACCTAACTAATTCTGTTGAGAAAGTTTTGAGCCCTAAGTTAACCACCATATCCCGGACGCTGGTAGCAGTCGTCATTTTTGCTTTCATTACTATCAAAGTAAATGCTTCGCCATTTCCATGGGTGAATTATATATATTTTCCCGGAGATACGATTCGTCCAACACAGCCCGATCGTTATGGCGATCCTTATAATTATCCCAATCGCAATCCATTTAATTTAAAGGATACAGGTTTTATAAAAAGAACAGTTGAATATGATCCTGTAACAAAACAATACTACATTATTGAAAAGGTCGGCGGTCAATATTACAGAACACCGATGTCATTTTCAATGAAAGAATTTATGGATCTGAAAGGAAGGGAAGATGAAAAAGAGTATTTCAAAACAAGAGCAAGTCTTCTCGCTAACCTTAATCGCAGAACTTATAAACCTAAGCCCGATTTTGTAAGTGATTGGGTAAATAGGATTGTTGGTAATGGAAAAATTGAAATTAAACCAACTGGTTTTGTTGCCCTTACCATGGGTTACCAGGGACAAACAATAAATAATCCAACGTTGCCGGAACGGTCACGTAAAAATGGCGGATTGGATTTTGATATGAACAGCCAGTTCCAGGTAGATGCAAGGATCGGTGATAAGCTTCAACTGCCGATCAATTATAATACTCTTGCCAATTTCAACTTTGAGAATCAATTGAAATTGGATTACCAGGGAAAAGATGACGAAGTATTAAAACAATTCCAGGCTGGTAATACAAGTTTTACATCCAAAGGAACTTTGATCCCCGGTGCACAATCTTTGTTTGGTTTAAAAACACAATTACAATTTGGAAAACTGTTTGTTACTACAGTATTTGCCAATCAGCGTTCACAACGTCAAACATTGGGATTACAGGGAGGTTCATCAACACAAGCGTTTACTTATAAAGCTGATGAATATGAAGAGAATCGTCACTTCCTGATGGCAAAATATTTTAGAGATAATTATAATAATGCAATGAAGGATCTCCCGATTGTAAATTCGCTTGTACAGATCCTTCGTGTAGAAGTTTGGGTAACGAACAGAACTGGTGCAACAACTGATACAAGAGATGTTGTTGCTTTAATGGATCTGGGTGAAGGTCAGCCTTACGGTCCATGGAATGGATTAGGAAGTGTGCCTCCGAGAAATGATGCAAATACACTTTACTCATCATTATTAAGTACACCCGGAGCAAGAAGTTCTTCATCAGTTACCAGTGTATTATCAGGAGCGGGTCTCCAACCAGTACAGGATTTTGAAAAAACTTTTGCCCGCAAACTTTTGCCACAGGATTATTATTTTAATCCACAGGTTGGGTTTATTTCATTAAATCAGCAATTGCAACCTGATGAGGTATTGGGTATCGCATTTCAATATACTTATAACGGAAAAGTATACCAGGTTGGTGAATTTTCTACTGATGTTCCACCGGATTCAAGTGGTACATCAAGCCCGGTTCTATATTTAAAACTATTAAAAGCAACTTCTCAACGTACTAATCTTCCAATTTGGGAACTGATGATGAAGAACGTTTACTCCGTTGGATTTGGTCAACTTGAGCGTTCAGATTTTAAATTGGATGTTTTGTATGAAGAACCAAGCTTTGGTGAAAAAAGGTATTTACCACCAGCTGATGTAACTGATCCTTACAAAGGACAGCCACTGATCTCTTTATTAAATCTTGACCGATTAAATAATCAAAATGACCCACAACCCGATGGGGTATTTGACTATGTAGAGGGCTTTACAATTATTTCATCTCAAAGCCGGATCATATTTCCTGTGCTCGAACCCTTCGGTAGGGATCTTGAATATGTTTATAAAGGGCCGGATAGTTTGCAGCAAAGAGAAAAATATCTTTTTTACCCTTTATACGATACCATTAAAGCGATCGCTCAAACTTATGCCAATCTTAATCGATTCAAATTTGTTGGGAAAAGTAAATCAGGTTTAGGGACTTCTGAATATCAACTTGGATTTAATATACCTCGTGGGTCAGTTACTGTATCAGCAGGCGGACAGCAGCTCCGTGAAAATATAGATTATGAGATCAACTATGACCTTGGTTCCTTAAAGGTAATTAACCAGGCTATTATTAATGCCGGCATTCCTGTTAATATTCAATATGAGAACAATGCAACCTTTGGTTTGCAAAACAGGAGTTATTTCGCATTACGGTTGGATTATCTTGCAAGCAAGAAACTTACCCTTGGAGCAACAATGGTAAGATTAAGTGAAAGACCCTTTTTTATAAAACAGAATTACGGCGATGACCCGATCCGCAATAAGATGTATGGTGTCGACTTTGATTATCAAAATGACATTCCAAGACTTTCACGCTGGCTTGATAAACTTCCGTTTTATTCTACAAAAGCAATGTCAAGCATAAGAGCTTATGGCGAAGCTGCATTTCTCGATCCCGGTCATGCCAAGCAAATCGGTAAAGGAAATGAAGGAGTAATTTATCTTGACGATTTCGAAGGTACTCGCAGCAGTATCGATCTTCGTTTTCCGCTGATCAGTTGGACGATGTCTTCAACTCCTCAAAGAGCAAGGGATGCAAATGGAAATATTTTATTCCCGGAAGCACAACTTAGCAATAACCTTGCTTATGGATATAACCGAGCCAAACTTGCCTGGTACAATATTGAACAAGTATTGCAGGAATTAAGCAATTCAAATAACCCATTAAAGGGAAATGATGAAGAATTATCAAAACCCGAAACAAGACAGGTTTATTCAAATGAAATTTTTCCAAACAAAACAACTGATTTTGGACAATCGCTTATTACCACATTTGACCTGGCATTTTATCCAAAAGAAAAAGGACCTTACAATTTTGAATTCAGAAACACAAGGATAAATGCAAATGGAAATTTATTAAATCCAAAGGAGGCCTGGGGTGGTTTAATGCGCAATCTTGATCAGACAGATTTTGAAACTGGCAATATTGAATTTATAGAATTTTGGTTACAGGATCCTTTTGTGAGTAAACCGGGAAGTACTGGCGGTAAACTATATTTTAATCTTGGAAATATATCTGAGGACGTTTTAAAAGATGGTAGACGGGCTTATGAAAATGGTTTGCCAACATTAAAGAATCCTGCTATTCCTGTAGATAATAATAGTGTTTGGGGTCGTGTACCATCCAATCCAATTCAAGTTACCAATGCATTCAGCAACGATCCTGACGATCGCCCTTACCAGGATGTGGGCTATGATGGCCTTACTGATTCTTTGGAAAGAAATAAGCAGTCAGCTTATTTAGCTAACCTACAGGCAAATTTTGGGATCAATTCTCCAATTTATGCAAAAGCGGTTTTAGACCCATCAGATGATAATTTTAGAAATTATCGTGATCCTTTTTATGATCAGCAACAAACCGGAATTTTAGGCAGATATAAAGAAGTAAATAGTCCTCATGGTAATTCACCTGTATCTGATAACAATACAGAATTTATTAATGCATTTACCTTGTATCCTGACCAGGAAGAATTAAATCGGGATAATACCTTGAATGAAGTAGAGGAATATTTTGAATACCGCGTTGATCTGCTGCCGAACATGTCTACAGGTAGTAATTTTATTACTGATAAAAGGGAAGTGGTAGTTACACCAGTAAACGGACGAACAAGAACAGAGAACTGGTATTTATTCAGAATACCTGTTACCCAGTTTCAAAATAAGGTTGGAAATATTCCTGACTTTAAATCCATCCGTTTCATTCGTATGTTCCTTACAGGTTTTGAGGATACAGTGGTTTGTCGTTTTGCAAAGCTTGAATTGATACGCAATCAATGGCGGCGCTTTTCTTATGAAATAGATACGACAGGTATATTCAAAACATTACCAGCTAATGATCCTGTAAAAGTGGATGTACTGGCGGTTAACGTTGAAGAGAATGACGAAAGACAACCCATACCTTACAAGGAGCCGCCCGGTATCGAAAGACAGCAACAGCTCAGCAACAATAATGTTCCTTTATTATTAAATGAGCAATCATTAAGTCTTAAGTTCAATAATCTTACTCAAAAAGAAAGCAGGGGTGTATTTAAAACCTTAAGTTATGATCTTCGTCAGTATGGTAAGCTCGATATGTTTATACATGCTGAAGAAGTGCTATTCCAGGGATTCATAAAGGATAAGGATCTGAATGCGGTGATACGCATCGGGAATGATTTTGTAAGTAACTATTATGAAATAAGGGTGCCTTTAAAAATTACGCCATGGGGTACCACCGATTCATTGGGTATTTGGCCTGAAATAAACAATCTTGCTCTTGATCTGCAAGAATTAGTTCGATTAAAAACAAGGAGAAACCGGGCTGCATTTTCACCAGCTCAATATTATAGTGAAACAATTGGTGATAGAAAATTTGCAATTATAGGAAATCCAAATCTTGGTGAAGTGCGAGGTATTTTTCTTGGTATCGAAAATTTAAAATTCGAACCTATAACAGCTGAAATTTGGTTTAATGAATTGCGTCTTTCACATCTTGATGAAAAAGGGGGATGGGCAGCTATTGGAAGATTGGATATCGTTGGTGCCGATCTTTTAAACATAAATGCAACAGTTGGTGCCAGGAGCACTGGTTTTGGTACATTGGAACAAAAAGTAAATGAACGCAGCCGCGAAGACTATGCACAGTTCGATATATCTGCCAACATTGATGCAGGTAAATTACTTCCACGAAATTTCGGAATGCAGATCCCGATCTATGCGGGTATTAGTCATAATAGCTCCACACCTGAATACGATCCTTATGACCTGGATATAAAACTTAAGGATAAATTGAAAGCGAGTCCTAAAGAAGACCAGGATTCGATAAAGAGAGAAGCTGTTGATGAAACGACGATCAAAACAATAACCCTGACCAATGTAAAGAAATTAAAACTTAATAATAAGCAACCGCGGTTCTGGGATATTTCGAATCTTGATTTTAATTATTCTTTTACAAAGATCAATAGAAAAAATCCATTGATCGATCTTGATGAAATAAAAAGGACCCGTGGCGCTATCAGTTATAATTATGCACCCCGGCCAAAATATTTCGAGCCGTTCAAAAATTTAATAAAATCAAGTTCCAAATGGTTATCGTTCATAAAAGATTTTAATTTGAATTACAGTCCTACACAAATTTCGTTCCGGGCAGATGTGTTCAGACAGTTTGGTGCATTACAACCCAAGAATGTAGGAGGTGGCCCGTATAAAATTCCTGAGAGCTACGATAAGTATTTCACTTTTGATCGTTACTATATCGTTCGCTGGGATCTGTCAAGATCGATAAGCCTGGATTACAATGCTATTAATAATGCAAGAGTAGATGAACCTATTGGTCGCATTGATACTAAAGAGAAAAAAGAAACAGTAAGAAAGAATTTCTTTGATGGCGGAAGAAATACCCGTTTTCACCAGGATGCAACATTTACTTATAATTTCCCGACCATTAAATTCCCGCTTATTGACTGGACTTCTTTGAGGGCA
This sequence comes from Chitinophagaceae bacterium, assembly GCA_036524255.1. Lineage (GTDB taxonomy): Bacteria > Bacteroidota > Bacteroidia > Chitinophagales > Chitinophagaceae > VBAS01. Next base: position 7,340 of record DATDCP010000112.1, on the reverse strand, counting down.
AGTTATAGAGCAGATTATGACTGGATCGGTTCATCCCTGCTTGCAAAAGATCTTGGTAATATAATTACAAACGGAAAAACGATGAATTTAAACGCTGATCTTGGTTTTGAACAGCTTTATAACAAGTCGAGATTTTTAAGAGCGGTTTATTCGAATGCACCACCAGCAGCCACCCAACAAAATAACAATCCTCCAACTACTAAGGCAACAAATAAAACTGTAAAAACTGATTCACTTACAAAAAAGGAAGCAAGAAAACTCAGAAAGCTTCAACGCAAAGAAGCAAGAAAACTAAGAAAAGTACAGAGACAAAATTCTTTACCAACAGTAAATGGAATAGTAAAGGGTGCTGCTAAAGTGGTTACTTCTTTAAAGAGAGTAGGAATTCAGTATACAGAGACTGCGGGAACATCGTTACCTGGTTATCTTGACAGCACAAGATTTTTAGGACAGAACTGGAAAAGCATGCAGCCAGGCTTTGATTTTATTTTAGGTTATCAGCCTGATACAAATTGGGTAAACCAGAAAGGTACGGAAGGGGTATTAACAAAAGACCCGCGTTTCAATGCATTATTTCTACAACGTTATGATCAAAGGTTAAATCTATCAGCATTGGTTTCACCTGTGAGAGATCTTACTATCGATATTAATATGGATAAAACATTTACTAAAAACTATTCTGAATTATTTAAGGATACCACGTTATCTGGTATAGAAATACCTGTAAGAGTGAATCCATATTCACTTGGTGGTTTTAGTATCAGTTATATTTCATATCAAACATTATTTAAAAAGTTTGATCCGAATATTGTATCAGAAACATTCAGACAGTTTGAAAACAACAGGGTCGTTATTTCTGAGAAGCTCGGTAAAGAAAATCCTTATAATTCAAATCCGACACCCGGTCCTGATGGTTATTACCAGGGTTATGGCAGGTATGCACAAGATGTAATTATTCCAGCATTTATTTCTGCATATACAAATAAAGATCCTTTAAGTATTCCTCTTGTAAAAAATGCAAATCCGAAAACCAGTTCAAATCCATTCAGTGGTTTAAAGGCAAAACCAAACTGGAATATTACGTACAATGCAACGGGCATAAAAGGACTTGAAAAGACATTTACCAATTTAATGTTTCGTCATGGGTATCGCAGCACATTAAGTATGAATAGTTATAATTCGGCCTTATTCTTCCAGGATCCTTTCCGCTATGGATATCCGTCTTTTGTTGACCCACTTACGAAAAATTTTGTTCCCTATTTCCTTGTTCCTAATATAACGATCAGTGAAGAATTCAGCCCATTGGTCGGAGTTGATATGACATTTACCAACAGGCTTACTGCAAGGATGGAATATCGAAAAACAAGACAATTAAGTTTGAGTCTTATTGATTACCAATTGGCAGAGAATCATTCCACTGAATTAACTGTTGGAGCTGACTGGATAGTTAGAGGCGTGCCACTGATTAAAAAGATCGGTAAGCTAAAATTGGATAATGATATTACGTTCAAGCTTGATTTCAGTATTAGGGATGACGCTACTGCAAATAGCAAACTGGATCAGAATACTTCTTTCGGTACAGCCGGACAAAAAGTGATCAATATTAATCCAACAATAGATTACGTTGTTAATAGCCGCATAAGAGCCACATTCTATTTCCAACAGCAAAGAACGATCCCTAAGATCGCTACTACAGCGCCGATCACAAATACAAGAGCAGGTGTGCAATTGACGCTTTCATTGGCTCAATAAACCTGAGAACCACGATTTGTAAGATTTGAAACGGATTAAAAGGAAATCTAGACGTACTTCTTTTGTTAAATGAACTATGGATGATTAAACACAATGAATATAGGACAGGCAGATTAACAGTATGTATAGGAAGAATTATTTAGTGAGTTAAAAGTTTGGAAACGATCTTCAATTTAAAAAAGGATAGGCAGAGGATTTTATGCATCCTTAATTTCCTAATAATCCTAATATAATCCTGTAAATCGTGGTTCTTACTTCACTTTCTTAAACATCATCACATAACCACAGAGGTTCTTCTTCTTTTGTTTGTTTACTTGTACAGGTTTCATCATGTGGAATTCAGAGAACCTGGGTTGATAATCATAAGAGATTATGTTACCATCAACATCACCCCATTTTTTTTGTTTGAAGACAACTTGCTTTTCATTCCAGTCGAACATGCGAACTTCATAAAGACGGCTGGTGTATTCACCAATAAAAACAAATTGATAAAGACTTCCTTGTGTTAATGGAACGATCACAGGCATTTCATATTCGCTTTCCATTGTGATGGAAGCCTCTTTTAAAAGCACAAAGCCATCATCGGAATATAATTTTTTGAGACTGTCAACCTGGCGAGCAATCAGCTGATCATTGCAAGATTGTACTTTGATCACATTTGACTGTGAATTGGCAGAGAGGATACTTAGCATTAGTGTAAGCAAAACCAGGTAGGGCTTTTTCATAAGGGTTCTTAACAGGTATTGAAATGATAACGACATAAAAATAGATTCTATTACCCTGTGTTCTAAATTTTTAACTAATAATATTCAAGACCTGGTACAAATTCCACGATGAATTACGCAAGTTTAAAAAGACCGATTTGGGAAAAGTAACAAGTACTTACTTAAGGAGGTGGGACCTATAGTCGTAAATCTACGAAATCCATTTAACTAGCTGAAAAATTGTTGAGAAACTTATTTGCGATTAAAGTAGATCCCGTTCGCCTGCTGAATGCAGGTTAATGCAAGATCATTTATGCAAACATGTGGAGGCAGCGTGGTACAGTAATAGATCACATCGGCTACATCTTCTGCTGTAAGAGGAGTAAGACCATCATATATTTTTTTTGCAGTGGCTTCATCACCTTTAAATCGAACAAGTGAGAACTCTGTTTCTGCAGCGCCGGGATGTATTGCTGTAACCTTAATTCCATGTCTCAAAAGATCAATACGCATCGATTGTGAAAGAATATCAACCGCCGCTTTGGTGGCGCAATAAACATTTCCTTTTTCATAAACGTCTTTTGCTACCGAACCCAAATTAATAATATGCGGCGATGAACTTTTTTTAATAAGCGGCATTAATGCTTTAGTTGAATAAATTAATCCTTTAACATTCGTATCGATCATCGTGTCCCAATCATCAATATCTGCATCATCAAAATAGTCTCTGCCAAGTGCAAGACCTGCGTTATTTATTAAAATATCTACATGTTGCCATTCACCAGGAATATTTTTAACTGCTTCAAATACTTCATTCCTGTTTCGTACGTCAAAAACAGAAACGAGAATTGCCGTATTGTATTTTTTTTCAAGATGATCTTTTAATTCAAGAAGTTTATCCTCACGGCGTCCATTAATGATTATATCATAACCATGACAGGCAAACTTTTCAGCACATGCTTTTCCAAATCCTGATGAAGCGCCGGTTATAAAAACGATTTTAGACATAGTAATTTTTGATTTCAGATTTTAGATTCCGGATTATGCCAAATCCTTCCTGCTAATACAAAGCAAATCTAAAATCTGCAATCTGCAATCTGAAATTTAACGGATAAGTGTAGATGTTCCTTTTTGGAAAATTGGTTTGCCGGTATAGTCTACCGCTTTTACCATCCAAACAAAAGTATTAGTTGTTTGAGGTTTGCCGCCGATCTGGCCATCCCATCCCTTACCATTTATAGTTGTGGTGAAAACAAGCTGGCCCCAACGATTATACACGCTGAAATATTCAATGCGATCAACCCCCACGGCAATTGGTTTTAAAACATCATTTAACCCATCGCCATTAGGAGTAAAGCCTGAAGGAACAAATATCTGTGGATTGGTCCGAAAGATCTTTACAAGCATGGATGCGGAATCAAGACAACCTTGCTCGTCCGTTACATAAACTTTATAACGAATGCTGTCTATGCTGGAATTGATCTTAGCAACAGGATTTGAAACGGAATTATTATTTAAATAAGCCGGTGGTGTCCATATATAATTCTCTCCACCACTAGCATTTAATTGCAAGGGCTGACCGAAAACTATCATCGTATCTCTGCCGGCAGAAGCTTGTACTTTTGGACGAACAGTTACCGTCACAGTATCATATCCAGGTTTGGGGCATCCTAATGTATCCGTTGCTGTTAAAATATATTTTGTTGTCAAAGCGGGATGAGCGACCGGATTCAAAATATTGGGATTATTAAGAGAACCTTGTGGTCTCCAATAATAATTACTTGCTCTTATTGTGGCGTTTAATTGAACTGACGTATTATAACAAATACTGACATCAGGCCCGGCATTTACAAAAGGGTATGGAACAACATACACTCTTACATCATCTGTTGCAGAACAATTTCCGATCCTTGCTGTAAGTTGATAAGTCGTATTGACTGGCGGGTTTGCAATCGGGTTAAGAATGTTTGCGTTATTAAGGTTCAAATTTGGCGTCCATAAAAATTGTAATCCATCTGTATTAGCGCCTAATTGAACTCCGTCACCTGCACAGAATGTAGTATCTGTTCTAACATTCAGGGTAACACGATCAACAACGCGAATTCGTATAGAATCATTATTAATGCAACCATTATCATCCAATTGAACCTTATACCATGTTGTAGTTTTTGGGTAGACAAGCGGATTAGATGTATTTGCCAGGAGAATATTATAATTGGGTGTCCATGAAAATAAACCCGAGCCTGACGCAGATAATTGCAGCGTATCGATGTTACAAATAAGTGTATCACGAAAAGGAAGTGTGATCGGAGGTTTATCAATAATGGTGATTTCCTTTGTTATGGTATCGACACATCCTTTACTGCTTTGTACAATTAACAGTGCACTCTTTGGGCCAACAGTTGGATAACTAAAAACAGGGTTTTGTAAACGTGATGTGTCATTATTAACTGTTTGTTCTCCAAAGTCCCATCGCCATCCGTTTACTACGCCATAGGACGTAATAGTAGCATCTGTAAATGAAGTTGGTTTCGTAACACAAATACCTGATGAAACAAAGTCAGGAAAAAAACCAGGATATAGACCGATCTGCATTGTTGCTGAATCAGAACAGGGCTCACCGGGATTAACAACGAGTTTTATATTATATAATCCAGTATCAGGATAGGTAAATGAAGGTGATTCGCTTTTCGATGTATCAGTTAAAGTGCCGTTGATTCCAAAATCCCAGTACCATGAATGAATAAGTGAAGTTGGAGTTTGGTTTGCAAAACTAACATTGAAATCATCACAAAATACAGCTGACAGGGGTAATTGTGCGGCTACAAAATCACAATCAGCAACTTTCAAAATAAAATCTTTACGATGGGTATTAATGATGGATCCGTTTCTCCATTCATTGACACAAACTGTAATAACAAAAGATCCCGATCCGGGTGCAACACCCGAAATGATACCAGTGGTTGGATTAATGGTAACTCCGGACCCCATTGGTGAAGATGCACTAAAGCCACTCGCATATGGAACAGTATTGTAAGGAGGTGGAGGTGGGTTGGGAACAACAGGGTTTCCTTCGCTGCCGCCGGAATATGCTTCACAAAATTGATAAGTTAATACGTCACCATCAGGATCAGATGCACTAAAGTCAAGTGTAAAATTCCTGTTTTGACAAACCAACGCGGTATCTCTTAAATAAAATTCAGGACTTGAATTATGATTGCCTGCACCAAGTGTATTAGATCCGGCAATACTCCCTACATAAGTAGCACCTACTCCAATAGCCACTCCCAGGTTGGTAATATTATCTACACGACAGCATCTTTGAAATGCAATCCAATAACCCATTTGGTTATCGGGAAGGGTTCTTGTTAAATAATAAAAACCCACCTGGTAACACACTTGTGGCGGGTTTATGATGCATGCAATATTTCCACCTTTCTGTATTTGCTGGATATGGTCAAGATTCACAGAGAATGGAGAACCAGCAACCGGCGCATTTGAAAGTTTATCAAATATTGCAATACTTACAGTAGGATCAAGGGTTGCGCCACCAGAAAAGCAATCCCTGAAAAGCTTAAGTGTAATTTTGTAATTGCTCATTCCCGGGGTTCCACTAGGGCCTAAATATTCATAAAATATTTCACCCCCGGTAATATGACGGGCGAAAGACGGAACTGTGCAACAAATAAAAAATATAACCAATAACTTTTTCATGCCGGATATGGTTCGTTTGTTCTTTACCCGTACGCTCTTTTCGGGATCGAACAATAGCTAAGCCAGGAGGTTTGTTTCCACCGGGCAGGAATCGGGATTAAAAGTACAAAATTTAATTGCATATCTAATTGTAAACAAGGTTTCTAATACGTTAAAAGACCCTGATAAATAAACGAAAGCTGCACAATAAAGTTGTAATAAAAAAAGAAAAATCCTTCTGTAAAAGAGGGTTTCAGAAAAAGCTATTTGCCCCTTGTCACCTGGCAAGCAATACAGTTCCCTTTTTGAAATGGACATTCCCAATGACGTCAGTTGCTCTTACCATCCAGATAAATGTACCGGTATTTTGCTTAACCCCTTTGATTGTTCCATCCCATCCTTGCCCATCATCCAGTTTATGACTATAAATTAAACCTCCCCATCGATTATAAACGCTGAAATAATCTATTGTTTTCATTCCAACATAGATCGGTCTGAATACATCATTATGTCCATCACCATTTGGCGTAAATCCGGTTGGAACAAAAATTTCCGGACCTGTCTTAAATACTCGGATCGTAATACTTGCTGTATCAAAACAACCTGCCTGGTCTGTAACAGTAACCAAATAGGTAACGTATTCCCGATTGCCATCAAGCATAGCAATTGGTCCTTGTATATTAGGATTATTCAAACCTGTCGCTGGGTACCATTGATAATTTACACCGCCGGTTGCTTTTAATTGAAATGGAAGGTTCGCAATTATAGACGTATCATTTCCTGCAAATGCCTTTACTTTTGGTAAAACCGTTACAATGACCGTATCATAAGACGGTTTAGGGCAGCCGGAGGAAATATCAGTTGCTGCTAATATATATGAAGTGGTGTTTGTTGGGGTGGCAATGGGATTCAGGACAGTTGCATCACTTAAGCTCGATGTATTGGACCATGAAAATGCTGTTCCATTTGTTTGCGCATTCAATTGTGTTGTTGATTGATAACAAATATCAACATCATTACCTGCATTTACTATTGGTTTAGGTAAAACTGTTATAATTACACTCTCAGTTGCAATACACCCTCCGATCCGTGATGTAATTTGGTAAGTTGTAGAAATGGATGGTGTTGCGATCGGATTCAAAATATTGGGGTTACTTAATGTTGGATCTGGCGACCATGCATATTGTAATC
>DATDCP010000111.1:0-2164 GCA_036524255.1 Chitinophagaceae bacterium | reverse complement strand
ATTATATTCACCATTTCCCCTGCAAAAATTCCAGGGCCCTTCGTGTAAAATCATTTTTATTGTCAGGCACTGCAGATGGTACGTGTCCCCCATTCGGAACTATCCATAAACGAGCCTGTGGAATATGTTGATACATTTCCCAGGCATTTGACACAGGAGCTATCGGATCATTGTCACCATGAATAATTAAAGTTTTTGCTTTGATTGTCGCTAAAAGATCAGGCGTAAATAATGGGTCGCCATATAATTTTCTGAAATTCCAGAATTGACGTGCAAGCAAAGTTGCTTTTTGTTTTCCATGTGCTTTGATCCTACTCTCGTTTGGGCCATTTTTATCGGGATCAGCAACAGCTGTGATCACATTTCTTGTTGTTGTTGAATAGTAAGTTTGTCCTCCGATAATGACAATTTTTCTTGCTAGTTGAGGTCTAAGGGTAGAAATATAAAGGGTAATAAAACCCCCGGAACTTATTCCCATGATGTTAACTGAATCAATATGCAATGCATCCAGTAACCCGAGTATATATTCCGCTGCTCTTTTATGCAAGTAAACATCAGTTGTATCCATCCAGTCTGATCTCCCGTGCCCCGGGAGATCAACAATTATTAATCTTTGATCTTTTGCGAGCTCAGATTTAAAAGGTTCCCAAACGGATCCCGTGCCGCCAAATCCATGAAGAAGTAATAAGGGCATTCCTCTACCAGTATCTTCATAATACAGTTTAACATTTCTTATTGTTGCAAATTTTCCGTTTGGGCCAACCGGGCTTTGGGCTTCTGCATTTGAATTAAGTAAGAAAGCTATCATGAAGCATGAAGCAAACAAAAATGAAGAAAGAATTTTCATGTGAAGGAGTTTACTATTTGAGAGAATTATTTTGTAATTCCTGAAAGGTGTGAACAAAGCATACTAAATTTAAACTATTCCATTGCGTAAAACAAAATTGATGAGTTATCGGTATGATAACTAACTCCGGGGTCTACCCTCTTCATTCAAATTATGTTGTACTGGTTGTGGGGCAAGATACCGGGCGGACGGAACGACATATTTATTTAAAATCCAGAGCAATTTTCTTATCTTTTAGCTATCATGTATGAAGTATTGACAAGATCACTTCTGGCTAAAGCATCTTTTAGTGAAGATGATTTGCAGAAATGCATGAATTATTTTGTTCCCAAAAAAATAAGGAAGAGACAATATGTTTTGCAGGAAGGTGATGTTTGCAATAAGTCAGTCTTCATTGAAAAAGGTGCGTTGTATTCTTATACCATTGATGATAAAGGTACGCAGCATGTGATCCAATTTGGATTTGAAGGCTGGTGGATCGCTGACCTGTATAGTCTACTAACCGGTGAGCCATCAAAAATGAATATCGAGGCACTGGAGGATAGTGATGTGCTCACTATTGACCGGCAGGATCACTTCAAACTTTTAAGTGAAGTACCTAAATATGAGAGCTACTACAGAATACTATTCCAGGATGCCTATGTTGCATTGCAACGCAGGGTATCAATTACGATCGGCTTAACCGCTGAGGAAAAATATCAACGGCTGGTCAACCAATATCATTCATTCATTAATCGTGTACCTCTTCATTTGATCGCTTCTTACCTGGGTGTTTCTCCCGAAACATTGAGTCGTATCAGGAAACAAATGCTTCACCAATAAGGCCTTGATATTTATCAAGATTTTTTTCTGTTAAATGTCATTGGAGCTGCCGCCAACTACAAATTAGCTTCACGTATTAACCAAAAAAAATTGAAATGAAACACTCAACATTCAAAACAGCATTAGTCATCCTTTCATCACTCTTCATTTTAGCGGTTTTTCAAAGCTGCCAATCAGCAGGTGGTGCTAACAGAGGTAGAGCCGATAATTTTGACAGTCTTAAAAAAATTGCATTGGACCTGGCTGCCAATAATGAAACCCTTACAAAAAATCTAAAGACATTTGATGACCTGGATTTTGATGTATTCTCCAATCAAAAATGGGACAGGTTAAAAGAAAGTCATGCGCAGAATATAAAAGTCTATTGGCCAGACGGACACATGACGGAGGGTATCGATGTGCATATTGAAGATCTGAAAAAACTTTTTGTATATGCACCCGATACACGGATCAAGGAACATCCTATCAAATTTGGTTCGGGTAAATACACACTGG
>DATDCP010000110.1:0-9404 GCA_036524255.1 Chitinophagaceae bacterium | reverse complement strand
TTTGGGCTTACAGGTTGCTCCTCAATTTTCTACATCAATAATTGCCTTTTATATAGTTGAATTGCATTTTCAAAGCCAAGATAAATAGCGTCACAAATCAATGCATGACCAATACTTACCTCATCCAACCAGGGAATGTTTTCTTTTAAAAATTTTAAATTGGTAAGATCAAGATCGTGCCCGGCATTTAATCCCAGTCCAAGTTCTTTTGCGAGTTTAGATGCATTAATGTAAGGCGCAACTGCCGACCGTTTATCGCCAGTTGCAAATTGCTTTGCGTAACCTTCAGTATAAAGTTCGATCCTATCAGAGCCTGTTTCAGCAGCGCCTTCAACCATTTTAATATCAGGATCTACAAAAATTGAAACACGGATACCTGCTGCTTTAAATACTTTGATCTTTTCTACCAGATACTCTTTATACTTAACAGTATCCCATCCATGATCAGAAGTTAATTGACCAAGCGTATCAGGAACCAAAGTGACCTGGTCGGGTTTTGTTTCTAAAACAAGATCAACAAACTTTTGCTCTGTACAATTGCCTTCGATATTAAATTCTGTGGTGATGATCTTTTTAATTTTTCTTACATCGTCATAACGAATATGGCGTTCATCGGGGCGGGGATGAACAGTAACTCCATCTGCGCCGAATCGCTGTGCATCGATCGCTGCTTTTATTACATCGGGATTATTTCCTCCCCTGGAATTTCTTAGCGTTGCAAACTTATTGATGTTAACTGATAGCCTGGTCATGCGCAAATCTACAAATTACTAGAAAAGTGACTGTTATTTTAACTTCCTGTTATTGATGTATGGAGTAAATTGCTTTTGATAAAGTGATTCAATGAAAAATATTTTTTTGGTCCCCGTACTATTATTTTCTACAGGTATCTCATTAGCTCAAAAAGCTCCTTTGTCATCAGAGGAAATAATGAAAGAAGCTTTTACTTCTGCAAAAAAGCAAAACAAAAAAGTCCTGGTAATGTTTCATGCATCCTGGTGTGGGTGGTGTCATAAAATGGATACTTCATTAAATGATGTTTCAGTAAAAAAGTTCTTTGATGATAATTTTGTTATTCGTCATCTCGTAGTATTTGAATCGAAAGGGAATGAGAATCTTGAGAACCCCGGTGCATTGGAAATGCTTATAAAATATGAGGCCAAGGACCAGGGCATTCCATTCTGGTTAATTTTTGATAAAGATGAAAAGTTTTTATTTGATTCCAGGATGCCTGCTTTAGTAAATGGCAAAGAGAAACTTCAAAATACAGGCTGCCCTGCATCAAAAGAAGAAGTGGATTATTTTATTGAAGTATTAAAAAAGACAACTGATCTAAAAGTAGACCAGCTTGAAAAGATCAGAACAAGATTCAGGAGAAATGAATAGCCATTAAAAATCTTTCTTATTATTTCTGATCATTTCAGGATAGCCCCATTTTTTTGAAAGCGCATTTACTGCCATTGCAATTCGTTTGATCTTCGTGGGTTCGGTTTTGGCAGAATCGATCCATTTGCTGAAATAATTCCGGTGAGAGCCGGTAAGTGTATCAAAATGTTTTTTTGCTACCGGATCATCGTTCAGGCAGGCGATAAAATCTTCATTTAGCTTGTATCCCTCTGGATCTACTTGTAATTTCACGTTCAGCATTGCACCCTTTCTTTTATGAATTCCTCTTCTTAGGTCCGCATTTAGTGTGAGAATAAAGTTGCCGCCCCCCATTGGGATCAACGCAATCCCTTTAATTGGAAAATTATCAAGTTTTCCTTTTACGCGGAATCCTTTTTTGTTTCCCGGTACTAATTTCTCCGCTATATCTGAAGGGACATCAATGTAGGTCCAGCCGGTTTTTTCACCTTGCTGGCCAAATTGCTTTATTGTAGTTGTAAACTGAACCATCACCGGCAAAAATAATATTTACCGGTTTCAAGTGCTAAGGATGACTTATTTCATCTTCAATGGCATCGCTTAGTTGAACCTCGTATTGGACGATCCATTTTGGAAGTAATGTTGAGCCAAGTTTCCAGGAACCACCTTCCTTAAGCATTGTGAAAATGATCCGGTTTCCGCGGTCATCCACAGTATCTACCGAGCATTTTTCATCGTTACCCGTACCGGTTTTCCTAAAATTGAACTCTCTCAGGCGTCCTTCAGCTTTAATAAGCTTGGAGAACTGGATGTTTTTCACGAAATGTATTGGCATATCTCTATTTGTTAGAACAGTTATGAGCAAATTTTATGCTATACTTTGAAATTACAGAAACTCATTCAGTAAAAAAATATTAATGTTCAGAAATGCGAATGTTCATTTGGGTTGGAGATTTTTTCAAAAGCTAATTAAATGCAAACAATGTTCTTATTAAAATGAAACCCCGGGGCCCTCACATCGGATCGACGATGAATTAAAAGCTCCGGGATCGCTTTGGTCAAAAAGTTTATAATGAGTTAGTACTGTTCTAATTCAGGCAGTTTGGCAGCAAGAACGTCAATTCTTTCAATTGTTGGCGGTTTAGAGAAAAGGTCAGATGCCTTTTCTTTAAGAGCATTGGCAACCTGGCCTGCCAAGTGAGTTTCCCTTCCTTTATTATCAGAAAACGTGTCAAAGATCGCATACGAAGTGGGGCTAAGTTTTAACGCATACCAGGTAATGGTTTCTGCCTCGTTGTTGACAATGGTCAGACCATCCCTTAAAAATCTTTCCACTTCTGCTTCTTTGCCTTTTTTGGCTTCAAGCTGTACCCATAGTGCGACGTTTGTCATATGAACCTCCATTTTAAGAATAGGAAATAGGTAATTCTCAAAATTACTCAACAACTATTCCAAAGGAAACTATAGGCGATATTAGTTTTGCACAATAGGTTTTAGGCATTGAGATGATATTTTATCATGACCTCAATTTGACAAATAAAAAAGCCCTGCATATCGCAAGGCCTTTACATTTTTATTTTTAACTATTTCAGGAAATTATTTTTTTGTAGGCGCCATTGGCGGCATATCCGAATTAAATATATCACGATGTAGCTTCCATTTTCCGTCTTCCATTTTCCAGAGAACAATATATTTCCCTTTATCTATTTCTTTTCCGCTCTTATCTGTCATACTATACGAACCTACTTCACTTACCATCTCTTCAGTTCCCGAAACTTCATCTGATGTAAACTTAATTCCTATTGGCCCTGTTTCAGCAAACATTCCTGCGAATCCACTTTGAATATTAGCTTTTCCGGAAAGGGCCGGCATATTGGGTACCATCATCTTTGCATCTGAAGTATAAAGAGCAGCAAGCCCAACTGTATCCATTTTACTTACCAGGGTTTCAAATTCAGCATTGGTAGCATTGATTGCTGTTTTTGCTGAAGCAAGATCAAAGGATTTGGTATTTTCTTCAGTTGCAGTGTTAGTGCCAGATTCGGCAGTATTGCTATTACAAGCAATAAATAAAGTTGTAATTGAAAAAATTACAAGAACTGTGAGCAGTTGTTTCATAAAAAAAGTTTTTGAGTGGAAAAATTTTGATGATAGAAAGGTACAGTATTTCAAATATTAGATACAAAAAAGCCCCGAACAATTCGAGGCTTCAATATCATCTATCAACTTTCAGTTAACATCTTAATACCTGTAATGCTCCGGCTTGAACGGCCCAACCTTTGGAATACCAAGATAATCGGCTTGCTCAGTGCTGAGTTCATCAAGCTCAACTCCAATCTTTGAAAGATGAAGTCTCGCTACTTTTTCATCCAAATGTTTTGGAAGAACATATACTTTGTTCTCGTAACTCTTATGGTTTGTCCAAAGTTCTATTTGCGCTAAAGTTTGGTTGGAAAATGAATTACTCATTACAAAACTTGGATGACCTGTAGCACAACCAAGATTTACCAAACGACCTTCAGCAAGCAAAATGATGTCTTTTCCGTCAACAGTATAGACATCAACCTGTGGTTTGACAGTATCTTTTGTATGACCAAAATTATTATTCAACCATGCTACATCGATCTCGATATCAAAGTGACCAATATTGCAGACGATCGCTTTGTCCTTCATGCTGCGGAAATGCTTTTCAGTAATAAGATCGCGGCAACCTGAAGCAGTCACCACTATATCAGCTTCTTTTACTGCATCAGCCATTTTCTTTACTTCAAAGCCATCCATTGCAGCCTGTAAGGCGCAGATAGGATCTATTTCAGTAACTATAACACGGCAACCTGCACCTTTCAATGAAGCGGCAGAGCCTTTACCTACATCACCATAGCCGCCAACAACAGCCACTTTACCTGCCATCATCACATCTGTTGCACGACGAATGGCATCCACCAAACTTTCTTTACAACCATATTTATTATCAAACTTGCTTTTAGTAACAGAATCATTCACGTTTATAGCAGGAACAGGTAATGTACCTTTCTGCACTCTTTCATAAAGACGATGAACACCGGTAGTTGTTTCCTCGCTGATACCTTTCAAATGCTGGATCAGTTCAGGATATTTATCCAAAACTATATTGGTAAGATCGCCACCATCATCAAGGATCATATTCAAAGGACGATCAGCACCGCCGAAGAAAAGAGTTTGTTCAATACACCAGTCAGCTTCATCCAGTGTTTGTCCTTTCCATGCAAATACGCCGATGCCGGCAGCGGCAATAGCAGCAGCAGCATGATCCTGTGTTGAAAAAATATTACAAGAGCTCCATTTTACTTCAGCGCCTAATTCAATCAATGTTTCGATAAGTACCGCAGTTTGAATGGTCATATGAAGACAACCCGCAATACGGGCACCTTTAAGGGGCTGCTTTGGTCCGTATTCTTTGCGGATCGCCATAAGGCCAGGCATTTCGGCTTCAGCGAGGCGAATTTCCTTTCTTCCCCATTCGGCAAGTGAAATGTCTTTCACTTTATTGGCTAGCTTAAAGTCGATGTGTGAAATTGTTGTTGACATGGTTTTTAATTAAGAATTATGAGTTAAAAAATTTTAATTTTTCTTCGTGTCTTCATGTTTTCCTTCAAGCTAATAAGAGAAGAATAAACGACACTAAGAATTAACTGAAAACAAAGGTAGAGAAATAGGTAAAACAGCTGACTTCTTATAAAAATTTGGAATAAAATGCCTAAAAATTCGTTTCTTGTAGAATAAACAGCTTTTTTAGTATGGCTAAAGCAATCAAAAAAGAGGAATCTACTATTCACGTTTCCCTCGATCAGAAAGACATCGCGATCTTGAAGCTATTGCAACATAACGCCAGAATTACTGTAAAAGAAATTTCTGACAAAGTGAACTTGAGTACAACACCTGTTTATGAAAGGATCAAGTGGATGGAAGAAACAGGAGTCATCAAGCAATATGCAACGCTTGTTGATCCGGCAAAACTTAATAAGCGACTGATGGTCATCGTGTATGTTTCATTGATGCAGCACAATAAAACGGCTGGATCACGATTTGTGAAAACGATCAGGGAGATGAGCGAAGTCCTGGAATGCTATAGTATTTCCGGGCAGTTTGATTTTATGCTAAAGATCGTGGTTGAGGATATGGATGCATATTATAATTTTCATGTGAATCGTCTGTCTGAAATGGAAAATATTGGGAATGTACAAAGTGTTTTTGTGATGGGCGCCGTGAAGGAAACTCATGTGATAATTTAGATTTTAGGTATTGGAGTTGCTGAAAGTTACGTTACTGTCCTTCTCTTTTGTGTCAAAGAAAAATTCACCTATTAAGTAATTTCACTAGGCAAGAGCTTTTTTTGTGGGCTAGAAAATTATAATTATACGCTGCAAATCTGTAATTTGCTTCGTCCTATTGAGGTAACTTGGAGATAATTAAACAAACAGCCAACGAATACAATCGACTTACCGTCTGTAACCCTATTAATCCGGAATTAAATCATGAAAAAGAAAATTTTACTGCTTGCTGGGCTGATATTCATTATCGGTTCAGTTTTTGGACAGAAAAATAAAGGCAAGGGTGAACTAAAGTTCGATAAAAAGCTTGTATGCCCTTTTGAAAATGGAATGGGACGTGAACCAAAAGAGGCATTTAGCTGGGACCCGCCCGATAAAAAAGTGATAATGATCAGCAAGACAGATACAGCGATCCGTAGTTGTATTGATGCAAAAGTGTTGAGCATTAACCCGACAGAAGATGGCCGTTTTGAAATGGTGATCTATTATAAAGAATGGTATTTCTGGTATTATGGAATTTCTAAAGCTTTGGTAAATGTAAACCAGCAAATAAAAGCAGGACAGCTATTAGGCCTTTATACTGTTGGACAAGAAATGGAATTCAGAATGTTTAAAGATGAAGAACCGATGGATTCCCGTGAATTTCTTGAGTGCAAAGCTGCGGAAGAGAAAAAGGAATAAAACATAAACCTAAAAAAATTAATTACATGGCAGCATATGATACAGT
Source organism: Chitinophagaceae bacterium (assembly GCA_036524255.1). Taxonomy (GTDB): domain Bacteria; phylum Bacteroidota; class Bacteroidia; order Chitinophagales; family Chitinophagaceae; genus VBAS01. The sequence continues at coordinate 3,002 of DATDCP010000110.1, read as the reverse complement.
GTCACAAGCTGTGAACGAATTAAAACAGAGAGGATACACATTGGATTTTAATCTTAAGGGAAGTCGTCTAGAATGCCAGGGAGAGAATTTCAATCCTAAAGAATTTGAAATAACAGAATTTCATCGTTTCGAAGGCAACAGTGACCCGGGTGATGAAGCGATAGTATATGCTATAGAATCAAAGTCAGGATTGAAAGGAGTATTGGTGAATGCCTATGGTGTTTATTCAGAACCATTAAGCGATGAAATGATGAAAAAACTTAGCTTTCAAAAAAACTAATAAGCATGGATTTAAAACGAACCGCCTTTCTTTTATTATCTTTTTTTACAATTTCACTTGCCTTTGCTCAAACTGATAGTCTGAAATTATCATGTCCTCTTAAAACCGGTGTGTCCAAACAGATAAGAGCTAGTGATAAAGACTACCAAAAATCATCCGAATATGGGGTGATGCTTTCAAGTAAAACTGATACTGCAGTTCAGGCAGTTCATGAAGCCTCAGTGGTTATTGTGGCAAGAACAGAGGATACTAAGTATGATGTGGTACTTCAATTCAGAAATTATTATTTTTGGTATGCAGGTGTTTTGTCCCCAAAAGTGAGGCAGGGTTCTAAAGTAAAAACAGGAGATATAATTGGCACTTACAAACCGGGAGATATGCTTGAGTTACTCATGTTTCAGCAGGAAGAACCTGTCAATCCGAGAAAGTATTTGAAATGCAATTGAGTTTTGAGTTATAGGTCATAAGTTATAAGACTTAAACTTATGACTTAATACTTACAACTTTTTTTCCATCACATAATCATTCATAAAGTAACCGTTACCGATATCAAGGTTAATAAAGTCTATCTCCGTAAATCCAAGTTTTTCATAAAAAGTTTTTGCATTATTGTAGCGATTCACTTGTAAATAAAGGGAATTTGCATTTTGCTTTTTTATTTCTTCAATGATATAATTGATCACATATTTACCGGTTCCTTTTCCTTGCTGATTTTGCAGAACATAGATCTTGTTTAATTTCCATCTATCGGATTTTTCTTCACTATACGAAGCAAAGCCAACTGGGTTTCCATTCTCATAAACAATAATAAATTGGCAGGCATCTTCGGTTATTTGTGTTTTTAATGAAGATTCGCTGTACATCATTTCCAGCATATAATCAATTTGTTCCTTTGAAAGGATGGATGCATAAGTTTGCGGCCAAACTCGAAATGTAAGCTCACGTATCAACGGTATATCACTTGTTCCCGCTTTCTTTATTTCAAACATTTTGATCTGGTTTAAATCCCTAAAAAGAAACTGAACAAAAGCAGTCTTTTGGTTCTGCTAGAAAGCAATTTAAAAAATAAATTCTGTTATCTTCAATCATGATTTTAAAGAGAATTATTTGTGCGGGTCTTTTGCTTTTCTTTTTGCAGGGGCTATCATTCTTTGCGCAAGATTCCATTCCTTCTTATATAATTACGAAGGGTAAACTGCCACAGCTTGCTTACAGTAGCGGTGAAGACAGGCTGGGTAGCGCCAAAATGGGTTATATCGATACCTCTGTTGTGATGAAAGTTATTGATACAGTAAAGAATTTGTATAAGGTCCAACTTTCAGCCATGCATTATGGGTTCATTGAACAATATTATGCACAACCATTTCCTGATACTATACTATCAGCTGCTTTATGCGAAAGCTGGCGAGTGAAAGGAGGAGATGAATTTGATTCGGTAAGTTTTTCACTCACTGGAAGAGTCCCTTACAAAAGCTGGATGGAAATAAATCCTTCAAGGATAAAAATTGAATTATATAATGTACAAAGCAATATAAATTGGATAACACAACTATCATCAGCAAAAGCAGTAAAGAATGTTTGGTATGAACAAACAGAAAGCGATGTTTTACAGATCACAATTGAGTTAGTGAAGCAACAGCATTATGGATACAGTATCGGGTATAATGGGAGCTCGTTGCTTTTAAAAATAAGAAGATTGCCTGTGAGCATTCGCAACATGTCGATTGCTATTGATGCAGGGCATGGAGGGACAAACCTTGGTGCAAGCGGCACAACATCAGGCATACTTGAAAAAAATTATACACTTCTCTTTGCTAAAGAACTTCAGAAGATATTAAAAAAGCAGAAAATAAAAGTAGTAATGGTAAGAGAGACAGACACTACTATTGATAATAAAGATCGTGTATTATGGGCGCAGCAAAATAATCCAGATATTTTTATTTCTTTTCATTTGAATTCTTCCGGGCGAGATTATATAAGAGGCGCTTCGACTTATTATAAGCATATCGGATTCCGTTCATTTTCACAAAGCATTTTAAAAAGATTATTGGAGATAAAAAATCTTGAAGAGTTTGGGAATGTGGGCAGTTTTAATTTTCAACCGATACAACCAACAGATTATCCAAGTTGCCTGTTAGAAATTGCTTTTCTTAGTAACAAAGAAGATGAAAAAATGATACTAGATCCAAAGTTCAGATCCAAGGTCGCCAACCAGGTTTATCTTGGCATTAAAGACTGGATAAAGGATTGGAAATAATTTTTCTCTTCATCCTTTTTAAAACCCTGGAAGCATATTTTATTAAATGAGATGAACTTTTAAGAAAATTCTTATCAATTCTCTTTCTTATCCTTCTTTCCAAAAATTTTATTGAAAATACCTTTCTTCTTTTTTTCTTCCGGTTGTGGATCGCCAATTTTTACAGCCTGAGCTTGATTAGTGGTATCTTTTTTTCGATCCTTTTCTTTACTATCGTCGATCACGGGCTTGCTTTCCGGACCAATATATTCTCTTGTTTTTATTATTTCAAAATCTGATTCATTACCAACTCCCTGGTCTTCACCTTCAGCTGCAGGAGGAATGACATCAATAAGATTCAAAGGATCTGCGCTGTTCATTTCCAGTTCAAGGTCTTCCGGTTTTGAGAACCTTGCATCCCTGTCAACACCTAATTTTTTATCAGCATATACTTTTCTATAAAAAGCTTCCCATATTGGTCTTGCG
>DATDCP010000109.1:0-2324 GCA_036524255.1 Chitinophagaceae bacterium | reverse complement strand
TTAAAATTGTTTGCAGGTGGAAATGCTTCATTGCTTTTTAATCTTAAGACAGCAGAACAATTAGATAATTCACAATTAGTGTATGATTATGCATTAAGCATCGGGCCTGCTGCCAAACTTGATAAAACTGTAAAATGGAATAAAAGAGAGTGTGTAGCAGCAATTGGTCTAAGTGTGCCACTGATCTCTCATATTGCCCGGCCTTACTACCTGAACCGTATTGAATTTATCGATCCGGAAAATGATTTCCTGGGTGATCTGTTCAGTAACAGCAGTGTTGTTACTGTAAATAAAAACTTTCGAATAACCAGCGGCCTGTCATTTACCTATCCTTTATTCAATAAAAATGAACTGAAGCTTGGATACACATGGGATTTTTATAAGATGACAACTATCAATTCAGTGTATGCTGCAGAACATCTTATTTCAATTTCGTTCCTGTCAAACTATTAATCTAAAAAGATCCGATCATGAAAAAGATATTTTTTCTTTTAACGATAGCTGCTGTTTTACTCTCCTGTGAAAAAGCGATCATGCCAAATTCAGAATCTGCTGATGCAGAAGAAACCTTTGAAACTCTTTGGCAAACCATTGACCGCGGATATTCTTTTTTTGAGTATAAAAATATTGACTGGAATGCTATGTATCAAACTTACCGGCCACAGATAAATAATAACATGACCGACAGGGAACTTTTTAACAAATGCTCGGAAATGCTGAATGTATTAAAAGACGGTCATGTAAATTTAAGAGCCGGTTTTTCCACTTCTTACTACAATGATTTTTATCTGAACTTTCCTGCTAATTTCAATAAAGAAAATATTGATAGGAATTATTTAAGTGGTTTTGAAGTAACAGGACCTCTTTACCATACTGTATTGAGTGGAAATATTGGCTATGTCTATTACGGGAGTTTTGCATCTCCGTATACTGAAGACCAATTAGATGCTGTGCTATCAAGGTTTAATTCCATCGCAGGATTAAAAGGGATCATTTTCGATGTAAGAAATAATCCCGGCGGAAATCCTGCTAATGCTTATCGCTTCTTTGAAAGAATTGCAACACAAAATACATTGCTATACAAAACAAAATATAAAAATGGCCCGGGACATAATGATTTTTCTGAGGAACAGGAAAGTATCATTGAACCTACAACTGACAGAATAAAGTACACAGGTAAAATTGTTGTATTAACCAATCGTAAATGCTATAGTGCCTGCAATTTTTTTGTTGCAGGATGTAAAGCTTTTTCTCAAATAACAATTGTGGGAGACCAAACTGGCGGTGGTGGGGGACAGCCAACAGGTTTTGAGTTGCCTAATGGATGGTCTGTAAATTTTTCAGGTTCTATAACCAGTTTACCCAATGGTTTTATTATTGAGAACGGTGTGCCGCCTGACATTGCAGTTTCACTAAGTCCTGCTGATGAAACAGCCGGAATTGATACCATAATTGAAAGGGCAAAAACACTTTTTTAGCGTTTCATTTATCTTACATTTGGTAAAACATTTATTTTTATACAATAATCATTAAACCATGGCAACTGTAAACATTTATCTAACATTTGATGGCAATTGTGAAGAAGCTTTTAAGTTTTATAAGTCTGTATTCGGAGGTGAATTTCCTTATATCGGCCGCTTTAAAGATATGCCGCCGGGAGAAGATCCTAAGCTTAAGCCGGGTGAAGAGAACAGGGTAATGCATGTCTCATTACCGATCAGCAAAGAAACAATATTAATGGGCAGCGATACAGCCGGTGAGTGGGCAACCAATTATTCGCAGGGAAATAATTTTTCAATATCGATCACTGCTGATAGCAAGGAAGAAGCTGAGAAATTATTCAAAGGGCTTTCAACTGGTGGATGTGTGATGATGCCTTTGACTAAAACTTTCTGGACTGATCTTTTTGGAACGTTAACCGATAAGTTTGGCATCAACTGGATGGTAAGTTTTAACGAAGCAAAATCAAGTTAAGGGTACAACAAATATTTTTTCTGCATCTTTTTATATTCACTTAAGCCAGGTTCCCAGCTTGTCCTGATCACTTCTTCTGATACACCATCAATGATCTGCTGGCGAAAAAGCCCTGAGCCAATTTGTATCTCAATATTATTCATCTGCTTGCTAAGCTTTGAGTCGAAGAATTTTTCCTTGTGCGGATGTGCTTTGTATAATTCCATTATCCATTGGATGTTTATCTTTTTCGATTTGCGCAATAGCTCAGTATCATAATTACGCAGGTCCAATCCATAGCAAACCTCATTCATGAATATGGGTGTTTCAGCCATTCCTTTTATACCGGTTGGCGTATAAGAAAATTCATA
>DATDCP010000108.1:0-10128 GCA_036524255.1 Chitinophagaceae bacterium | reverse complement strand
GTCATTCATAAATTATTCAGTTTCTCAGAATATGGGTGGTGGTTTTTATTTGCCAATGTAGCTGGTATTTTGTTACCAATATTCATTGTAGCCTTTCCAAAAACAAGAAAACCCGGTTGGATCGCATTAGCTTCTTTCTTTATGGTGGCAGCTCTTTGGGTAAAACGTTACCTTATTATTGTACCTACTCTAGAAACACCATTGCTTCCCATGCAGGATACAAGATTGGAGTATGTAAAATATTCACCAACATGGGTTGAATGGGCCTTGACATTCGCAGGTATAGCTACATTCTTTTTATTCTTTACGCTGATGTCAAAATTCATGACCATTATACCAATTTCTGAATTCGGTGACAAAGAAAAAACAGATGAAAAGATAACTAAACCAGAAGTAGAGGTCGTTCCGGCATAAACTTATTTTATATGAGAAAAATAATTCAAATACTTGCCTGTAGTTTCCTGGCTTTGATAATCGTCATTCCGGGAAAATTAATAGCACAAACAGATAGCTCTTCCAAATCAGAAGGGAAAGAAGCATCCACTTACGCACCATTAATTACATTTATAAGTGTTCAAAAAAATGATAACAGTATAGATTTGAAAGCAACCGTTCAGGCAAAGATCAGCGGGACTCTTACCAAATTGCCGGGTTTGAAAATTGAATTTACAATCACCAGCGACTCATTAACAAAGAAATTAGGAGAAGCGATCACTGATAGTAGAGGATTTGTAGTTTTCAATTGCAAGCCGGATCAGTTAACTACTGATAAAGAAGGAAAATTAAATTTCAAAGCGAGTTTTGCCGGTAAAGATTCAATTGAATCAGCAGAAGAATTAGTATCTGTAAAAAGAGCAAGATTAGAGATCACACCTTTAAAAGAAGATTCATTATTAACTGTAAAAGTAAAACTAATTGATCTTAGTACTGGCGCAGAAGCTGCAGTACCTGAAACTGATCTTGGTGTTTTTGTAAAAAGATTATTCAGCTCATTGAAATTGGGCGAAGGAAAAACTGATGAAGCCGGTGAAGCATCAATAGAAATTCCAAACAATCTTCCCGGGGATGCAAAAGGCAATATTACATTGCTGGCAAAGCTCGACGAACATGAAGTATATGGGAATTTAGAAGCCGCCGTCACACAATCATGGGGAATCCCTGTTTCTGATGAACTAAAAGAATTACCCCGTGCATTGTGGAGCTCACATCCTCCCATTTGGATGCTGGTCACATTTATAGTTCTGATGACAGCTGTGTGGGGACACTATATAGTTATCATATTTGAATTATTCCGCCTTAGAAAAGAAGAACCAAAAACTACATAATAAACAACAAAAGTATTTAATCATCAAAAAATAAAAACCCTGAATCATGAAAAAGTATATTTCCATCCTGTTTACCGTCTTGTTTGTAACAATATTAATGGCGTTTGTGCCCAATTCACAAAATGATCCATGGCCAGTTCCCGATAAGTATAAAAACATGGCCAATCCAGTAAAGTCTGACGCAACTTCAATTGCTACGGGTAAAGAATTGTATACACAACATTGCAAATCCTGCCATGGCACAAAAGGAAAAGGTGATGGACCAAAAGCAGCACAACTTGATACTGAAAGTGGCGATTTTACAAAAGCTGATTTTCAAAAACAAACTGATGGTGAATTGTATTACAAAACCTTTGAGGGCCGAAAAGACATGCCATCATTCAAAAAGAAAATTGCAGATCAAAATGATATTTGGGCAGTTGTAAATTATATGAGGACTTTCAAGTAATCAAAAACTAAGGATTTAAAACCAAGCCGGTGTTGTTGCCGGCTTTTTTATTGAAGACTATTGACCAATAACTACCGTTTGGGATGAGCCCCTATCTGCTAATAGCCCAGTAATCTAAAAATTAAATATCACTGGAATAGTAATTCTGTTTTACTTTTTCTTCTTTCATTATCTGTACTCAAGTATTTTTGTTGCTGCACTACATCATTTCACAACCGTTAAATGACTTTGAAATGACAAATTAATAAACAACCATAAACACTTTTGCTGCCCTAACCAATACCATTACATTATGAAACCATCACTAATAGCATTCTTCATTTTCATTTCATTAAAGAATTTTTCTCAACAAGAAACAACATTAGACCCTGTAACAATTACAGCAAGCCTTAATCCTTCTCCTGTTTCAAAGACAGGAAGAAACATAGTTACAGTTACCGGTGACATGTTTAATAAACTTCCAGTTCATTCTTTAGATGATCTGTTAAGATACCTTCCTGGTATTGAAGTTCAGCAAAGAGGTCCCGCCGGTTCACAAAGTGATATTGTATTAAGAGGAGGAACATTTCAGCAGGTACTGGTGATCATCGATGGTTTAAGAATTAATGATCCCAACTCCGGTCACTTCACTAGTTATATTCCAATTGCTCCTGCAGAAATTGAAAGAATAGAAATATTAAAAGGTGCTTCATCTGCCATCTATGGATCGGAAGCGGTTGGTGGTGTCATCAACATTATCACAAAATCCTTTGCAGCAAGAAAAGATCAACAAAACAAACAATTTAATATCTCAGCAACTGGTGGTGAATATGATTTTTTCAGTGCCAATGCAGGAGGTAGTTGGCAAAAAAACAATACAGCTCTCAGTGGCGGCTTTCTTACTAATAATTCAGATGGACAGCCACAAAGGGGAACGAGAGGTTATTTCAACAATCACACTGCTTCATTATCGTTAAAGCAATTCATCAATGATCTTTGGAGCATATCAATTCGTTCTTCATTCGATCAAAGAGATTTCTCAGCACAGAACTTTTATACAACTTTCACATCTGATACAGCAAAAGAAAAAGTAACAAGCTATTGGAACCAGGCAAGAGTGAGTTTTCAAAAAGGAAAACACTCAGTGAAACTGGATGCTGGTTACAAATCCGTAAAAGATAACTATCAATACAATTCAATATCTATAGCTAACAACAATCATTCAAAACTCCTGCAACTATTACTAACAGAACATTTCAAATTAAATAATCAAACGTCGATCATTTCAGGATTACAATTCCAAAACAAAAAGATCACATCAAATGACAGAGGCGATCATAACCGTGACTATATCGCTGTCTTTTTTATCCTTGATCAAAAGATCGAAGACTTTACTATCAGCCCTTCATTAAGAGTTGATCATAATGATACCAGAGGGACCGAACTTATTCCACAGCTAAATCTTTCCTACCGCTTTGACAAATGGCTGATCAGGGCCAGCGCAGGAAAAACGATCAGGGATGCTGACTTTACTGAACAATACAACAACTATAATAAATCATTTATTGCCGCTGGTCGTATAGGCAACCCGGACCTGGTTGCAGAAAGATCTTTTAGTTATGAAGCAGGTGCAGATCTCTTTATTAATAATGAATTGAAGATCGCAATAACTGGTTTTCAGCGCCGCCAAACACAATTGATAGACTGGATTGAAACTCCCTATACAGATATGCCAAGAAAAGATAATCTGTCACCAACAGGCAATTATCTCCTGGCAAAAAATATTTCTTCTGTTACTACATCGGGATTTGAAACGGATATACAATACCGTAAAACGTTCAAAAATGATCTCCAGCTAATATCATCGTTAGGATTTGTTTGGCTGGAAAGCAGGTCAGCCAGTTCAACGCCTTCATTCTATCTTTCATCCCATGCTAAATACTTATCAAATTTTTATGCAGAGATCCTGAAAAAGAAATTCTCACTAAGCGTTACTGCTATTTATAAGAACAGGACTGAACAGGAAGCAACTAATATCAATGCCCATATTGATGCAAATTGTTTTATGATGAATCTAAATGCCGGGTACTATTTATCTGGTCAGCGATTAAAAATATTTCTCCAGGCTGATAATGTTTTTGACAACACCTGCGCTGATCTCTTAGGAACACAAACTCCGGGAAGATGGCTGATGGGTGGTATTAATTTTTCGTTCTGATCACTCACCAGCCAAAAGCTCCTGATAATAGTTATAAAGTGTTATCGATAGTGTTAACTGTACAACTACTACGAAGATTAGAGCATAAAAAGAAAAAGCTCAACTCCTTGAATATAAAGGACTGAGCTTTGTACCGGGGAGCAGACTTGAACTGCCGACCTCTGGGTTATGAATCCAGTGCTCTAACCAGCTGAGCTACCCCGGCATTTTTCGTCGAATGGGCAGCAAAAATATAGAAATATGGGCGAAGGTTGAAATCAAATTTTTGTGAGTAAAAGGAATAAATTGCCATTTTATAATTCCTCTATTTTATTTGGCATTAATTAATTCTTTTTTTCCACTGTTAATTTTTTATCGGGGTTTCTTCCAGGAATAAGTAATCCGCAGATCAACAAAATCGGCCACATGCTTGTGAGCTTTTAGTTGCATTCCTATTCCTAAATGCTTATTCATAAAATAGTGGATGCCCCAACGGTGATAAAGTTGATCGTAATAAGGTGTTTGATTAAAAATATATACACCGAGTCGTTGACTAAAACTAAACTTACCCAATAAAAATTCATGCCCGATCAATAATCCTGCCCTTAAATCACTGGCATTAATCGAATCACGTTTTAGTTGCATGCTGAGTGATCTATCTCCATACAACTCAGCACCGAATGTCAGCATATTTATTCTTCCAACTTGCTTACCTGCCTGAATGGTGCCACCAATCAATGGCATCCGATAACTATTTCCGTTTTCATCTGTTCCTCTTTTAGCAATACCAAAAACTCCAATATCCCACCGGAGAGGATAGTCTTTCCAAAATTTCTCTTTACTACGTGGCGCTTTATAATAAGGCCTTGGATTTTTTTGATAAATAACGGAAATACCTGCAGTAGGCCAGTTGATCCCTTTGTTAGGTTGACGTAAACCTCCATTGGATATATGCTGGTAATTGATCGTTGTATTTAACCACCATCGTGTATTTACCATGTATGACAATCCTATGCCCAATAACAAGTAACCTCCGATAGCAGAACTATAAGATTGGTTTGTAGAATTATGAATTGAATCAAAGGGATTAGTGAGATAGGCAAGGCCGGCAATACCCCGGAAAGAAAAAAAAGTTTTGCTTCCTACTTTATAAACCGGTTCTAAAAAATAAGCAGCGCCAAAACTTTTTCCCAAAATCCTGACATCATAATCATAATAAAAAAGCAGCAGTCCCTTTTTTGGAAAACAATTACATAGATCCCAGGTTACAGTATCATTTCTTTGCCAACCAAAACTGAGCTCTATACCTGTGGGATTGGCACCCTTTGTATTCTGTACTGCCCGTGAATGAGCGAAAATAAAACCGTGCTGGATTCCCAAACCAATTGAAAAAATATTTGCAACTTTTTTTGACCTGGAAAGGCTATCATTGTCCTGGGCGAAACTATTAACAGTGATTAAATTGATAATCAACAATCGCCTTAATAACCTGTAATTATATTGCAACATCTCGTATTGTCTTTACAGGTGGAGGAGGGTAAAGCAAATTACTAATTTCTTTTCACAGCGTTGCCGGGCAATCAGAAAACAATAATCAAACCTGTTTGACAAATGCATTTATCCCTTCGACCAACACATCCAAATTCTTTGTGGTTGTATAAACATTTGGAGTCACACGAACACTATGAATATTTTCCCAATTAATGCCAACTGCATGAACTTTATAATTATTGAGTAAGAATCCATCTAATTCTTCAGGCTTCTTTCCTTCTACAGAAACATTGCCGATCGCACAACCCCAATTTGGAGAGAAGGAAGTATGCAGTTTTACTTTGGGAACATTTTTAACTTTATCGAACCAATAATTCTTTAAATAATGTAAACGTTTTTCTTTTCTTTCGCTGCCGATCATTTCATGAAAATCCAATGCCTTGTTGATCGCCTGTTCTATAAACATTGGTCTTGTACCTAATGCTTCAAATTTCCTGATATCATCTTTCAATGGTTCACCCATTGCAAACAATGGATATAAATTTTTGATCTTACTTTTTCTTACATACATCATGCCGCTGCCAATTGGGGCATATAACCATTTATGCAAACTACTTGCAAAATAATCACAATCGAGATCAGTTATTTTAAAATCAAAATGAAAAAGACTGTGAGCTCCATCAACGATCACTTCGATCCCTCTTTTGTGAGCTTCAGCAGCGATCTTCTTCACCGGTATTATTTGCCCATTCCAATTTATAATATGCGTAATATGTACCACTTTTGTTTTTGTTGTAAATGCATTCACATACTGATTAACTAAATAATTTTCATCTTCACTTGGCAATTCAAGATTTGCCCAAACCATTTTTATTCCATCCCGCATTTCACGTTGCTTGTAAGCATTTACCATGTTGGGATAGTCTTGTTTGGTTGCTACTATTTCATCACCCGCTTTTAATTGCAAACCGAATATGATCGTTTCCAAACCTTCGGATGAATTGCGATTGATGGCAACTTCTTCAACATCACAACCAGCCATCTTCGCCATATTTTTTCTCAACGGTTCACGACCCTGGTCGAGTATACGCCACATGTAATAACTCGGCGCTTCATTGCTGTAATCATAATAACGTTTCATTGCATCTGCTACAACTTTTGGTGCAGGACTAACACCTCCATTATTAAGATTGATCAAATATGGGGAGACAGTGAATGATTGTTGTATATAATACCAGAAATCTTCTTCACTTGCCAATTCATCAGGTGAAACGCCTTCTGCATCTTTTAATGCAGCATCAAGATTTCGTGCCCACATTGGTTTTGCTATCGAAGAAAGAACAGCAGTTGCGGAGAATGTGCCCACTTTTTTCAGAAAACCACGACGATTATTGATAGGCATTGTAATTGATTTGTATAAAAGTACAAAAAAAGACAGCATAAGATTTTCAGATTGCTTCAGCCTCCATAACTATAGCCGACCCATTATTTAAAAAGTCGGCTTCGCAATGACGTACACAACTCAATTGCTCAATGATGAGCAGAAGCTGAATGGAGCGTCGCAACTGAAGCTCAATAGTAGCAATGAAGTTGGCTACCTAATTAAAAAAACCTAAATTGAACATCCAACATTTATTTATGAGAATACTTGAGATAAAAGTGCTAAAAGGACCTAATTATTGGAGTGTAAGACGAGCCAAACTCATACAGATGAAGCTTGACCTGGAAGAAAAGGAGAATATGCCAACGAATAAGATCCCAGGGTTCAGAGAAAGATTGGAAAAACTTTTACCATCATTATATGAGCACCGTTGCAGCGAAGGCAAACCCGGTGGTTTTTTTCATAGAGTTGATGAAGGGACATGGATGGGACATGTAGTAGAACATATTGCATTAGAGATCCAAACATTGGCGGGAATGGATACGGGTTTTGGAAGAACAAGGACGCCAGAGGGAGAAAAGGAAGGAGTTTATTATGTAGTCTTCAGTTATATAGAAGAGGATGCAGGTGTATATGCTGCTAAAGCTTCCGTAAGAATTGCAGAGGCTTTGATCGCAGGACAAGACTATGACCTTTCTGATGATATTCAGAACATGCGGGTGATAAGAGAAGATACCAGGATGGGACCTTCAACTGGTTGTATTGTTGAAGAAGCGGCAAAACGAGGAATACCTTTTATAAGATTGAACAAACAAAGTTTGGTACAGTTGGGTTATGGTGTAAATCAAAAACGCATACGTGCTACGATCGCCTCTACAACTTCCAACATTGCTGTTGATATTGCCTGTAATAAAGATGAAACAAAAATGTTGTTAGAAGCAGCGGAGATACCGGTGCCTAAAGGAACAGTGATACGAACAGAAGAAGGTTTAAAGGAAGCAGTTGAAAAATATGGATACCCGCTTGTGATAAAACCTATTGATGGAAATCATGGGAAAGGAAATACGACTGATATCAATAGCTGGGAAGTGGCAGTAAAGGCGTTGGCCGCTGCAGCAGAATACAGCCGCAGTGTGATCGTTGAAAAATTCATTACTGGCTTTGATTTTCGTTGTCTTGTTATCAATTATAAATTCGTTTGTGCAGCCTTACGTACACCCGCATCAGTTGTCGGCGATGGTGTGCATGATATAAAATGGCTGATCGATGAAACAAATAAAGATCCTCGTCGTGGTTATGGTCATGAAAAAGTGCTGACACAAATTACCATTGACCAGTTTACACAAAAGATGCTGGATGATGCAGGAATAACCTTAGAAACAATTCCTCCAAAAGGCAAAAGAGTTTTGTTGAAACCAACTGCAAATCTTTCTACAGGTGGCACATCAACGGATGTGACTGATGAAGTACACCCCGCGAATATTTTTATGTTTGAACGGATCTCAAAAATTATTGGCCTTGATATTTGTGGTATTGATGTAATGGCAAATGACCTGCGTACTCCTGTATCAGAAAACGGTGGCGCTATTTTAGAGGTAAATGCTGCTCCTGGTTTTCGTATGCATATTGAACCATCGGAAGGTTTAGGTAGAAATGTTGCGGAGCCGGTTGTTGATATGTTATTTCCGAAAGGAAGTGCTGGAAGAATACCGATCATAGCGATCACCGGAACAAATGGCAAAACAACCACAACACGACTAACGGCACATATTGCAAAGAGTGCAGGGAAAAAAGTTGGATATACAACAAGTGATGGTGTTTATATTCAAAACCAAATGATGATGAAAGGTGATTGCACCGGGCCGATCTCTTCTCAATTTGTTCTAAAAGACCCAACAGTTGATTTTGCCGTATTGGAATGTGCAAGAGGTGGTATTTTAAAATCGGGTCTTGCCTTTCAAAATTGTGAAGTAGCAGTTGTTACGAATGTTGCTGCAGATCATATGGGTCTTGGTGGTATTCATACACTGGAAGCAATGGCAAAAGTAAAAGCAGTTGTACCTGAAACTGTCTTTGATCATGGCTATACTGTATTGAACGCCGATGATGACCTTGTTTATAAAATGAAAGAAACCCTTGATTGCAATATTGCTTTGTTTAGTATGGATGAAAACAATCCAAGAATAAAAGAGCATGCTGCATTACATGGTTTATCCTGTGTATACGAAAATGGTTATATAACCTTAATGAAAGGAGGATGGAAAATAAGAGTACTGCATGTTAAAAATATCCCCTTAACATTTGAAGGAAAAGCTATACACAATATCCAAAATTGTTTGCCGGCAGTATTATCAACTTATCTTTTCCGCGATATTACGATCGAAGATATCAGGACAGGGTTGCAAACATTTATGCCAAGTGCAAACCTCACGCCAGGTCGTTTGAATTTCTTCCATTTTAAAAATTATACTATACTTGCCGACTTTGCTCATAACCCCCATGGTTTAAAATTGCTTTGCGATTTTGTAAGTAAACTTGACTACCCTCTTCGTATCGGCATTATCAGCGGTACTGGTGACAGAAGAGATGCGGACATTCGTGAACTTGGAGAAATATCGGCAAAATTTTTTGATGAGATCATTATTCGTTGCGATAAAAATTTAAGGGGAAGAACAGCTGAAGAAATTATCAGCTTATTAAAAGAAGGAATTGAAAGTGTAAACCCTAATATACCGGTAATGACGATCCCAAATGAGAACCAGGCGCTGGATTACATTTACGAAAACCCAAAACACGGAGCTTTATACACTATTATGTGTGATGTGGTGGCTGGTGCTTTGGATAAAATAAGAGAGCTAAAAGAAAGGGAGGAAAGGGATGAGAAGCCGTTAGCTATTAGCAATTAGCTGTTAGCTTGTTTGCCAGTTACCATTAACTATACTATATGAGAAATTTTAAAGAATTAAAAATCTGGCAAAAAGGCTTTCAAATTGCGATCAACAGCTTTCGAATTACTGAGTCATTTCCTTCTCAAGAAAAATATGGACTTGCTTTACAAATCAATAAAGCCGGTGTTTCAATTCCTTCAAATATAGCTGAAGGTAGTAGCAGAAACAGTGATAGAGACTACGGTAGATTCGCTGAAATTTCTCTTGGTTCTGCATTTGAATTGGAAACACAACTACTGATTGCAAAAGAAATAAAATATGGAAATGCTGCCATAGTTGACTCAACCTTAGAAATGCTTGCTGAAGAAGAAAAAATGCTGACGGCATTTATTAATACACTTTCCCAAAATAGGTAGTTT
>DATDCP010000107.1:0-2363 GCA_036524255.1 Chitinophagaceae bacterium | reverse complement strand
GCGTTGGATCTTTAAATAGTCATCAGAGGAAAGGACAACGCTTGCAGGGGCAGTTTGCGCATCTTTTACATATTGTCCACCACTGCTAACGAAAATTGTTCCATCGCTTCCGTTCGCAGTCATTGATAAGATCAATGCAGGATTTTCTTTATTGATCATCTCGTTCATTCTTCTTTGCAGCATGAATTGACTCGCATTGTTATTGCCCTGGTTGCGACTACCACCACCTTGCTGTGGTTGGCGCAGTTCTGCACTGGCCATTTTTTCCAATGAAGTATCAGCAAAACGATTTCCATCTGCAGTAAAAGAAGGAGTAAGTTTTGCAGACGACCATGTCATTACAATTTTTCCTTTTAGTGTGCCTGCGTATTTCAGTAGTTCAACAGAATCTTTTGCTTTTATTAAAACCACTTCTCCTTTCATCCCTTTTCTTCCAGGTGTACTACCCGTCCATGCCTTGGGCATTGCAATTAATGGCATATAATAAGGAGCCGTCATTGCTACATAACATTTAGTTTGTTCCCAGCCTTTACCAAATTCTCCCCATGGTTCAAGGTTAGCATTTGACAAACCCCATTCAGTTAATTTATTTTTTGCCCATGTAGCAGCACGCATATAACCAGGAGATGCGGTAAGTCTCGGACCACTTACATCAGTCAGGTACATTGCGATCTCCATTATTTTAGAATTTTCAAGACCTTCTTTGCGGATCTTGGTCATCATATTCATGTCTACTTTTTCATCCTGCGCATTTATAAACTGCAGGCCTAAAACAAAAGACAGGATAATTAAAAATGATTTTCTCATGTGAATTATTTTTTTAAGAGGCGAAAGTTAGGTGATTTTGATGTCTTGATAACTGCGAAATAGATGGGCGGTCGTCATACCAACATAAAAACGAAAAATATAGATTGATAGGTGAAAACAAACTAAATGACTATGGACGCAACACTGCTTTAATACAATTATCCATTTTTTTGTCAAAAACATCATAAGCCTTTGCGCCTTCAGGTAAACTAAAACGATGGGTTATGATCTTTTCAACAGGATATCGTTGAATTACCTGTTCTCTCAACAATTTCTCGGCATAATAATGTGCTGGACAGCGGCCGATCTTATACACCAAATTTTTATCATACGCTTCACCCGGCGAAAAAGAAAAATTTTTGGCTGTGTGAACGCCGACCGATGAAATAATTCCACCTGGTCTCAATAAATTAATCGCCAGGCGAAGTGCGTCAGAATTGCCTACCACTTCCATTACTGCATCTACACCACGGTCATGAGTAGCACTCCGGATCATTGATCTCGCATCGTCTACTAATGGATTTAATGGTATGGCTCCAAATTCTTTAGCCATTTGTAATCGCTCATTTGAATGATCAAGAGCAAATAAGTTTTCAGCGCCGAGATGTTTCGCAGCAAGGATAGTCATTAAGCCAACCGGGCCGCACCCGATGATAACATAAGTTCCTTTATTATTTATCCCGGCATTCTCTGCACAAAAATAACCGGTGGAAAAAATATCGCCGAGCAGCAAACCCTTTTCCTCACTTAGGTCATTACTCAATGAAACAAGTGTAGTATCGGCCATCGGCACACGGATATATTGTGCTTGCGCCCCGTGCAGACCATGACCGCTCTGTACCCAACCAAAAAGATTTCCTTTTTCACAGCGACATGTCAATCCAATGCGGCAATAAAAACATGCTCCGCATGATGTAGTAAAAGGACTTAGAACTCTTGATCCTTTATAAAATTTCTTTACAGCATTTCCAGTTTCGACAACTGTTCCTACAAATTCATGCCCCATCACTGTCCCTTCATCAATTCCTGTTTCTCTCCCATGATATACATGAAGGTCAGAACCACAAATACCTGACAAAGTGATCTGAACAATTACATCTGTTGGTTCTAATATCTGTGGCTCAGAAACTGATCGATAAACGATTCTTTCTATCCCTCCAAATGTGAGTGCTTGCATACTGTGAAAATAAGAAACTGAAAAATTGATTTGGAGAAATTTTGTAAAGTTTCCTACCTTACTTCCCCCAATTTGAATATATCCGGCAACTTCTTGAATTCAATAAATTAAATAATATCCGTTCCTGTGCCTGTTTTCCTTTAACCAAAAATAAACAACATGAAAAAATTATTTTTTATTCTATCTGCCACTGCCAGTTTTCTTTTACCTGCTTGTAATGATAAGGATTCGGCTAATGGTGGCATGAGTGAAGCTGCCAGGAAAAACCTGGATGCTTTTCACACTGTATCTAATGCATTTGAAACAGGTGATATTAGCCGTATCGACAGTGTCGTCGCCAGCGATTTCGTTGATCATACACCTAAAGGAGATACGAACA
>DATDCP010000106.1:0-13481 GCA_036524255.1 Chitinophagaceae bacterium | reverse complement strand
GCATCCGCAGCGTCCATGGTAAAATTGTCGCCGATCGGTAAAACGGCAAAATTTAGTTTTGCCCATTTTGCGATCAATGTCATATCGGCTGTAAGGGCTGTATCGCCACTGTAGTAAAAGCTTCCTTCATTACTTGTCACGATAAATCCCATGGGGTTTCCGCCATAACTGCCATCGGGCAATCCACTTGAATGTTGGGCCGCCGTACATTTTACAGTAAACTCACCAAAATTCCACTTGCCCCCGGTATTCATCGGGTGGGTATGTTTAATACCACGATGATTGAGCCACTCATGGATTTCCCAATTGCAAACAACTTTGGCCTCAGAATTTTGAGCAATAGAAATACAATCTGCAATATGATCACTATGGCCATGTGATAAAAGGATAAAATGCGGTTTGATCTTAGTAATGTCAATTCCCTTCGCCAGGTCATTATAGCTAATGAATGGATCGAACAAGATCTTTTTTCCTGATGTTTCTACCATAAAACAGGAATGACCGTAGTACGTGAGTTTCATTTTTACTGTTTGATGTTCCGGGTTTGAAGTTTGATGTCAAGTAAGGGTTTTATAAAACTTCGAACATAAAACCTCAAACTTCAAACAAGTTGGGCAAATGTAAGTTTTGTGAGTGAAGAACGGATTGCAACGACTTATGTAATTATACTAATTTTGAGAACTATGAGAAACTCAGTTTTTTGGTGGGTCCTGATCGGATTCATGGTTTTGCTTGATTTTTATTTTTTCCAGGCTTTGAAAACTATCACTCAAACTGCAAGTTCAAAAGCAAGACTTATCATTTTTATTTGTTACTGGGTTATTTCTGTCAGCGCTATTGTGCTGTTATTATTATTGCCCTATCTGAATTTTGAGAACAAATTTTTCAGAAACACTTTATTTGCCATGATCGCCGGTTTGTTTTTTGCAAAGCTGGTAGCTTCGTCAATTTTTCTTGTTGATGATATTCGCCGGGGAGTACAGTGGCTTGCAGGTAAAGTTTTCTTTTCAAATACTGAGGGAGAAGGATACCAGGCTGGCGAAAAGATCTCCCGTTCGCATTTTCTTAGTTGGGCAGGAATGCTGGTAGGAGGCGGTCTGTTTGGATCACTTATTTATGGGTTTGGAAATAAATACAGTTATCAGCTTCGGCGAATGCAACTTGCTTTTGAAAAATTACCTGCATCGTTTAAAGGATTAAAAGTTGTACACATATCAGACATTCATTCCGGAAGTTTTACTGATAAACTTTCGGTGAAAAAAGGAGTGGAGAAAATTTTAAAAGAGAAGCCGGATCTTATTCTTTTTACCGGTGACCTTGTTAATAACCGCAGTGATGAAATGGATGATTTCATGGATATTTTTAAAGAAGTTAAAGCGCCAATGGGTGTTTATTCAATTCTGGGAAATCATGATTATGGCGACTATACAAAATGGGATTCGCCGAATGAAAAGATCGCAAACCTTGACCGGCTAAAACAAGTCCATAAGGAATTGGGCTGGCAGTTGATGCTTGATGAAAATACCCAGCTTGAAAGAAATGGTGAGAAGATCTCTTTGATCGGGGTTCAGAATATTAGTGGCAAAAGAGGTTTTCATAGTTATGGTGACCTGGCAAAGGCCTACCAGGGACTTGAAGAATCTCATTTCAAAATACTGATGAGCCATGACCCTTCACATTGGGATGCAGAGGTGGTAAAGAAATACGCTGATATTGACCTTATGCTTTCCGGCCATACGCATGGTTTTCAATTTGGCATAGAAATACCCGGTTTTAAATGGAGTCCCGTTCAATACGTCTATAAGCAATGGGCAGGCCATTACAAGGAGGGCAACCAGCAATTGTACATAAACAGGGGGTTTGGATTCCTGGCTTACCCTGGCCGGGTGGGTATTTTGCCAGAAATCACTGTGATAGAGCTGATTTGATCGATAATTTTGAAAAAAAACTAAATAAAGCAGCCCGGGTCAGCGTTTTCAGGTCTGATAATATATGTTTTAAACTATCTAAGTATTTATAAGTCACAGCTTTTGAATTTATTTGGCCAAATAATAATTTCCGGACACCACTGCCGTATGTTGAAGAAGCACATCATCATACTTCCGTTATGCTTTTTAGGCGTAACTGTGTTTTCGCAAGTCTCATCTATTGATACTACAAAGAAGAAAGAAAAAGTTGAGGACTGGGCCATTGATTCAACTATTGATTATGATCTTTTGTTGCAGGACATGGAATCTTTTCTTGATTCAATTTTAATGCCCCATAGTTATCTTATTGGAAGTTTTGCTGCGGGCAGAGGTTATTTCAATTACACGAGTAAATCAACCACATTAATTGAAACGCGGAAAAATTTTACTTATATACCTACTGTTGGTTACTATCATAAAAGTGGTCTTAGCCTAACGGCCACTGGTAATATGATCAATGACAACAACAAGCTAAATCTTTATCAAATAGCCGTAAGCCCGGGATATGATTATCTTGAAAACAGGGACCTGGCGACAGGGATTACTTATACAAGATTTTTTACAAAAGACACACTATCGTTTTATACAACGCCTTTGCAAAATGAATTGTTTGCCTACTTTACTTATCGCAAATGGTGGATCAGGCCATCAATTGCACTTAGCTATGGATGGGGTAATCGCACAGATTACGTGGAAAGAGAAGAGTTGATACAGGATCTTCGTTTACGTCGAAGTGGTATTACCAGGATCAATTCAAAAGAATCGATCACTGATTTTTCCGTCATCGCTTCATTGCGACATGATTTTTATTGGCTTGGCATTTTTTCTCATAAAGATCATTTCCGTCTTACACCACAACTAGCTTTTATCAGCGGTACGCAAAAATTTGGTTTTAATCAATCAGCAAATACCTACGCTACCATAGTTCGTACCGGTGCCAATGTTTTATATAATTCTGAAAGTGTTTTTTTGGATGATCATTTGAAATTTCAGCCGCTTTCACTTACTATGTTTTTAAGAACGGAATATTCTATTGGCAAATTCTTTATTCAGCCGCAACTTGTGTTTGATTATTATTTCCCAACAGATAAAGACAACTTCAGCACCCTGTTCTCAATTAATCTTGGAATGCTATTCTGATATTTTTACATTTTGTTACCAAATAGGGTGCAATAAAGATTTATAAAAAGAGTTAAAGCATTGTGTTTTAAAGATTTTAACAGCACTAAAACTCCCGATGGCATTATAGTTGAAGTTTTACACACCAAACAAAAATTTCTTACATGAAAACAAAACTTGCTATCATGGCCATTGCATTGCTTACAATGCAGGCAGCATCGGCCCAATTCCGCCTTGGCGCTAAAGCCGGCGCTAATCTTGTAAAGGTCGAAGGAAAATCTTTCAAAGATGAGTTTAGATATAACTATCACGTCGGAGGGTTTGCCGAAATTGGTCTCACAAGAGACGGAAAGCTTACTCTTCAACCTGAAGTTTTATTTAACCAGTATTCTACAACTCTCGACAGTAGTTTCAAAGCCATTTATGAAAACGTACTCAGCTCAGAGCAAACTCATGTAAAGCTCAATTATCTTACTATCCCGATCTTACTTAATTATAGATTGATCGGCCCCCTTTACTTACAAGCTGGCCCTGCGTTCAGCATCTTAATGGATCAGGACAAAAACTTTTTGCAAAATGGTGGTGATGCATTTAAGAAAGGAGATTTTTCAATGATCGGGGGTGTACAAATGAGAATAACGAAAATTTATTTATCGGGTCGCTATGTTGTTGGCCTTGCCAATATCAATGACATCGATAACCAGGACAAATGGAAAAGCCAGGCAATACAATTATCTGTCGGATTGTCTCTCTAAGTTCATATATCTTTTGAAGCTATCCTCTCGCCTCAGGCGAGAGGATTTTTTTTACTTAAACTCATTGAAATAAATGTTGACTGCGGTCACGTAAAAATATACTTTCAGGAATTTCACCAAAATCCATAGAAATAAAAAAGAAACCCTGATTAGCAGGCATAAAACTTGACAACTATAGATTCACTGCTTATTTTTAACCCCTTGACCAATTAAGTGTCAGGTTGTCAAAAGAAGATCAACTAATGAAAGATTCTAATTTTTTTCTAAGACCGGAAGATGAAATGGATTTTATACCAATAATTCCCTTGAACGAAAGTGATGGTGAAACCGGCGATGGGACTGATATTCCGGATGAATTGCCAATAATTCCGCTTCGAAATACGGTACTTTTTCCAGGGGTAGTACTTCCGATAACTGTTGGTCGGGATAAGAGCATTAAGGCTGTAAACGACGCTTATAAGGCTGACAAATTGATCGGTGTTGTTGCGCAAAAAGACAGTAATGTAGAAGATCCTGGAATTCCTGATATAGAAAATATTGGAACAGTCGCAAGGATCGTAAAACTTATAAAAATGCCCGATGGCGGTACTACCGTTATTATACAGGGTAGAAATCGTTTCAAGATCAAAAGCATTCTTTCTGATAACCCTTACTTCAAAGCAAGTATTGAAATAATAAAAGAGGAAGACTCGCCGAAAGATGAAGATTTTGCGGCTTATGTTTCTAATATAAAAGAAACAGCATCTGAAATTATCCAGCTTTCACCAAATATTCCTGCGGAAGCTTCCATCATTTTACGCAATATTGAAAACCCCGCTTTTCTTATCCATTTCGTTTCAAGCAATCTAAGCGCTGAGCTAAAAGAAAAACAACAACTACTTGAAACAAATAATATTCGTGAAAGAGCAGATACACTAATGAAGATGCTGCAACGTGAATTGCAATTTGCTGAATTAAAAAATAAAGTAACTACAAAAACAAAAACAGAACTGGAGAAACAGCAAAGGGATTATTTTTTACAGCAACAGATGAAGAGCATTAAAGAGGAGCTGGGCGGTGATACAAATGACCGGGAAATAAAAGAGATGCTGAAAAAAGCTGATGCTAAAAAGTGGTCGGCAGCAGCAAAGGAAATGTTTCAGAAGGGAATTGAAAAGTTAGAAAGAATGCATCCAACAACACCGGATTATTCCGTTGTATATAATCATCTTGACCTTATGCTTGATCTTCCATGGGAAGAATACACGGCAGATAAATATGATCTGAGAAAAGCAAAGAAGGTGCTCGACAATGATCATTACGGCATGGAAAAGATCAAAGAAAGAATTCTTGAATATTTAGCCGTATTAAAATTGAAAGGCGATATGAAGAGCCCGATACTTTGTTTTGTCGGCCCTCCGGGTATCGGTAAAACTTCCTTGGGGAAAAGTATTGCAAATGCGATAGGCAGAAAATATGTTAGACAAAGTCTTGGCGGTTTACATGACGAAAGTGAAATAAGAGGGCATCGGAAAACATATATTGGTGCCATGCCCGGACGTATCTTACAATCTATTCGCAAAGCAAAGACCTCAAATCCTGTAATGATACTTGATGAGATAGATAAAGTGGGAAATGATTTTCGCGGCGATCCTTCTTCTGCATTATTGGAAGTGCTCGACCCTGAGCAGAATAATACTTTTTATGATAACTACCTTGAGTTAGAGTATGATCTGAGTAAAGTACTTTTCATAGCAACAGCTAATAATCTTCAAAACATTCAGCCTGCATTACGTGACAGGCTAGAGATCATTGATCTTGGTGGTTATGCAGTTGAGGAGAAATTGGAAATTGCGAAGCGTCATTTGATCCCAAAACAAAAAGAAGCCCATGGATTAAAGACAACGAATTTTACCATCAATGATAAGATCATTGAAAAAATGATCCAGGAATATACAAGAGAAAGCGGTGTTCGTGAATTAGACAGGCATATCGCATCTATAATGCGCAATCAGGCAAAAGAACTCGCATTGAATGAAAAAGTAAGAGCAAATATTTCAGGCAATGATGTTGAAAGAATACTTGGCAAGCCAAAATATAGTAACGATCTGTATAAGTCAGTCAATATTCCCGGGGTAGCAATTGGACTTGCGTGGACCTATGTTGGCGGTGATATATTATTTATGGAAACAAGTCTTAGTGAAGGGAAGGGTGAATTAAAGATCACCGGGAATCTTGGAAATGTAATGAAAGAAAGTGCAAGCACGGCGCTCAGTTATTTACAGGCCAATGCAAAAAAATACGGCATCGACCAAAAGCTTTTTGACAAAAGAAATATACATATACATGTGCCCGAAGGAGCTGTACCAAAGGATGGTCCCAGCGCAGGTATTACAATGATGACTTCAATTGCTTCCGCTTTTACTGGAAAAAAAGTAAAACCTTTTCTTGCAATGACCGGTGAGATCACACTTCGCGGACAAGTGTTGCCAGTTGGTGGCATAAAGGAGAAAGTACTTGCTGCTAAACGTGCAGGCATTAAAGAAGTTATTGTTTGCTCACAAAATGAGAAAGATGTTGACGAGATCGACCCTGATTTTATAAAAGGCCTGAAATTTCGTTATGTAAAAAATATGAGCCAGGTACTGGATTTCGCCTTAGATTAAAAATATTTTTAGTTGAAGGCAACCTTTATTGGTGTTTTTTGTTATTAGATTATATACAAATTTCTCAATGTTGGTTGTTTTAAGGGTTTTAAAAAGAAATTCCCCCAGTCTCTCCGGGGGAATTTTTTATAGAAACTGGTTAAGTTTCCTCAACTTAGCTTTTTGCGACTGGTCATAGTAATATTATTCTTTCTTGTTTCTTCGCCCTTGTTTGCACAAACTATTGGGGGCAGTTCCGTATTTAATTTTTTAAAGCTTCCTCATACGCCGCAGCTTACTGCTTTAGGTGGAATAAACGTATCAGTGCCATCGAATGATGTTGGTCTTGCATTTAATAACCCTTCGCTCCTTAAAAAGGAAATGCATACTCAAATGAATGCAGTGTTCAATAACTTTTATACGGGTATAAACACTTATCATTTGTCATTTGGATACAGGCATGAAAAATTGAAAACAAATTTTGGATGGGGCCTTAGCTATTTTGACTATGGAAAAATTTCAGAAACGGATGCTACGGGTAATATTCTTGGTGCAATGAAGCCTACTGACTGGGTAATGCAGGTATCAGCGTCTCGCAGCTATTTGCAAAAATGGAACTATGGAGGCAGTTTCAAATTCATTTCTTCAAACTACGGAATTTACAGGTCAAATGGCGTAGCGATGGATTTTGGCGTTTTATTTACCGATACAGCAAACCTTTTTTCGATTTCGTTACTTGCAAAGAATATGGGTTTTCAATTAAAAAAATATGCAGGCACTGAAGCTGAAGAATTACCATTTGATCTGCAAGTTGGAATTACAAAGAAATTAAAGAATGCACCTTTGGCTTTTTCATTTACTGCACATCATTTACATCAATTTGATATTCGTTATAATGACACGGTGTTTAACAATGAGAATACCGGAGTAGAGAAGGAAGGTAATTTTACTTTTGATAAAATTTTCAGGCATTTTGTTTTTGCTGCCCAAGTTTTCCCGGTACCGCAAATTGAAGTAACAGTCGGATATAATCATCTCCTGAGACAAGAATTGAATATCGCTAATACAACAAACGGTTTAAATGGCCTTTCGGTAGGAGTGGGACTGGTTGTAAAAAAGATACAGGTTCGTTATGCGAGAACGCATTACCAGAATAATACCGCTTACGATCAATTAGGGTTAAGCCTTCAATTAAATGAACATTTTGGCCTGGGAAAATTTGGCGAAAAAATTGGATGGTGATTCTGCAAAGAATAGAATAAATTTACGTTTCCTCCCTTTGAAATCCCTCACGTACCTTTTAATAATAAAATTTATAATGCGTTTATTCATCATATTACTAGTACCCTTTTTTGTTTTTCAGTCGGCTGCTATTGGGCAGAAATCGAAAAATAAGAAACCGAAAACCGAAGAAAAAGGTCCTAAGATATTCGAAACTGTGGGTGATAGCCTTCGATCCGATTCGATAGTTTATTATAAAACCGAGATAGGTTATATAATGCCTGATCATAGCCCTAAATTCAGAGGTAAATGGATGATAAACGTCATGAGACGGCAAGCAAGAGCTGTTCCTGATTCTTTAACTACGGCGTATCTTGAATTTTATGAAGATACTCTTTTCTCTGCATTTGTAGGCTGTAATAAACTTTCCGGGAAATACATTATTAAAGGACCCACAATAAAGTTTACCATTCTTGATACATCATTAGCAGCTTGTCCTCAAAATGATATTGAAAGCTGGTTCATTAAACTCATTGAAGATCGGGTGAGCTATTATGGTATTGATGAAAAGGTTCTTTACCTCAGGGATGTTGCTTCTAATATTGTTTTTGATTGTGCAAGAAAGCCGGAACAATTTCCATAAAGCATTTGTTTTTCAAATCACCACCACCGGATAAACTCAGATCTATAAGGGAGTAATTTCATATGCTGGTCAAAGAAAGTGTTGAATACGATCCTGAAGGTATTTACATTGTGGGTAGAATCGGTCAATAAACTATAATCCTTATTTGAAAAATATATCGCACTGAAATTCGGGAAATATTCCGGCTTGTTAATTGGCATATCAAAAGAAAAACCATGATCACTCTGAAAAATAATTACAGTAGGACGATTTGAATATGCCATGATGCTGTCTGTAATTTGTTTTATTATTTTGTTCGAAAATGCGATCTGGTGCAGATATGCTATTTCGTCTGAAGGAGGACTTGAATCAAAAAGTTTTCCGCTTGAATCATAAAAATAAGGTGGGTGCGGTTCTAAAAAATGACCATAAACAAATTTAGGCCCTGTAGTTTTTAATTTAACTGATGTCATTACTTCTTTTAATATTTCGCTCGAAAGCCATTTTTTATTGTGATAATAGGTGTCGTTGTCAAAAAGCCTAACGATTTTTGTGGGAAAGTGATAACCAATATCCCGTTCAAGTTTAAATAATAGATTATAGTGGTCATATAAATTTCTTATTCCCCAAAAATCAAGGTTCTTTATGGTTTTAGGGTGTGAGTCAAAATCAAATAAAGAGTGATTTAATATACGGTATCCTTTATTTTGGAGAAATGCAGCAACATCATTTTTATAAGAAAGTTTCAGGGCATGGAGATATTGTCTATCTGTAGTTTTATGAAGAGTATCAACGTTCTCGATATAATTCATATTCAAAATACTGCCAATAGAAAAGGCGGTAAAGTTATAATTGCTCTTCGAATCCTTTGCAATATAAAATCCTTTATCATGCAGGTAATCTTCAATAGAATAGTTTGAATATCCGAATTTATCCTTTAATTGTTTTGAAGAAGCATAGGCATCAAAAATTATGTAATATATATCGGGTTTTTTGCATGAATCACAGGCCTGGTAACTCAGTTCGTTTTTGCCATTTATTAAGTATTTACTTTTATTGCCAGTTAAAAAAATACTAACCAGATCAGCTGCTATAAATAAAAGTATGGCAGTATTTATAAAAAAGAAAAGCTTTCCCCTAGTTGTTCGTTTTTTTCTTAAAACAAAGAAAAGAATCAGCAGCATAATAATAAAAACAGGTAGGAGAAAGGAATAGCTTTGTAAAAATGAATGAGGGAGCTTTTCTGAAAGCCAGCTTTTAAGATCGCCGGTATAATAAAAGGGTAAAAGGCAGCCTAATGTCATTAATGATGCCTTGGAAACCGATCTTAAAAATAAATACCATATTCCCAGTAAGATAAAAGGTATTGTAAACAAAATAATGATCCTGTCATAAACAAACTCATATTTGAGCATGTGATGTAAGTCTTTTTCCAGGTGTATTACAACAAATACCGGTAATAACAGGAGGAACAATGGATATTTTTCAAGAATTTTTTTCATGTTGTGACATTGCGCAGAAAAGCTCAGCCTATATCAATTCTTTTTTTCATGAAGTAAATTATGCGGTTGCTATCGGGCACTTGCACTTTTTCTGTAATGGAAAATCTTTGCCGGAAAATATTTTCAAAATGTTCACGAGTGTATTCCGAATAAATGTCCTTTTTATTCTGAAGAAGCACCTGCGCTTTTTCATCTTCTTTCGGAACAAATTCAATGATCAGTTGATGTGAAAACCCATACAGGTATTCTGCTATTTTGTTCAATGGTAAATTGTATCCTATTGCCAGGTGATGAACCAGTGCCAGGGCCAACACTGCATCTGTGTGAATTCTTTCTCCGAAAGATGCCCTCTCATTGTTCGCAAAACCTGAAGCAGGAGATGGGTTCATTAGATCCATGCAGAGTGGAAGAATGTTTGTGATATTCTCTTCCTTTACTTTTTTATATAAAGCTGTAATGCATTGATCATCTTTATCAATTGCTACCACATCAAAATTTTTTGTAGCAGCAAGTCGGGAAAAGAAACCTTCATTGGCCCCAAGATCGAGTAATTTTCTGCCTTCTATTTTTTGAAGCAGATTGCTGATGATCTCTTCCTTTTTCCCGAGATATTTCTGGCTTGAAATTGACTCAGCATAATAATTGCTCCATTCTGTTTTATCTGTGTTGTTAAGATTTCTGATAATACCATCAAGATGTGAAATGAGATTAAGTAGTTTGTCCTTACTGAAAGAGCTCGTCTGCCCAGTAGTTTTAGTTTTTTTACTCAGCTTGTTTTGGAGAAAGACATGGAGCCATATGCTGGGATTAAGGCTGCTTCTCCACGGTAAAAGTTTTGCAGTAATACTTACAGGCATTCCATTTGGATAACTATTCAGGCATGGTTGAACACTTGTTTTATGATAATGAGAAAGAAGGAGTGGAAATAAAAAAGATTCACAAAATTGTCGGTATGCTATCCATGGAAGTGTTGGGTCATATTTTTCAAAAGATAGTGTATCTATAAAAACAGGTCTTCCATTTAAGAACTGAACATTATAAGGAGTGGCGTCTTTTAAGATCATTCCTCTCTCAATGGAAAGCTTTACAATTTCCAGTGTCAGCAGCGCTGCATCTTTCAATTGCTCAAAACACCATTCATATGGATAACTTGAAAATGGAATTTGTTCAGGTAATAGCGTAAGATACCAGTCGTCTGAATGCAAAATATTTTCAGTCACTTCTTCATGAGATAGCAATAGTTTTTTTTCCTGGAGAAACGAGGAAAGCCCCGATCTAATTAACAGATCATAATGATCTGCATAAATTTTATTTACCTGCCTGTAAAATTTTCCCGAGGCCTGAAAAATAAAACCTGATGGATCTTTATAAGAAGCTGGATGTCGTGTATGATCGGCCATTAACTGTCTTTTGGAGGAACTTCTTCTTTGTTTTTTCGTGAAAAGAAGGACTTGATCTTCATTTTGATATTTTTGAAATAAACAGCCACCCCAAGCACAGCTGCAATAATTATCTGTATAAGATAACTTCCACTGCCGGGATCAATATATAAGATGTAAATATGCATGTTTAAAAATAATTCAGATTTGTTTTTGGTGTAAGACTAACCAATGTTTCATACATCAGCCTGATCGTATTTTCTATATCATTCCGGTGGAGCATTTCAACAGTTGTATGCATATATCTCAATGGGATCGATATCAATACTGAAGGGCAACCATCATTTGAATAAGCAAAAGAATCCGTATCGGTACCTGTACTTCTGCTTAATGCTCTCCATTGTACAGGTATCTTTTTCTTTGTTGCAATATCTTCAACAAAGCTTAAAAGTTTGTTATGAACTGCAGGAGCATAAGCTAATGATGGACCTTTGCCGCAAGCAATTTCCCCTTCTACAAGTTTACTGATCATTGGCGTAGTTGTATCATGAGTTACATCGGTTACAATTGCTATATCTGGTTTAATTCTGCGTGCAATCATTTCGGCACCTCGCAAACCGATCTCTTCCTGTACAGCATTCACAACGTATAAGCCAAATGGTAATTTCTTATTGTTTTGTTTTAAGAGCCTTGCCACCTCTGCGATCATAAAACCACCAACACGATTATCAAATGCACGGCCGATATAATAATCATTAGCAACTTCATCGAAGCCGTCCTGGTAAGTAACGACAGCGCCAATATGAATGCCGAGCTGCTCCACTTCCTTTTTATTTCTTGCACCGCAATCAAGAAAAACATTATCAAGTTTTGGTTGTGGCTCTTTGTGATCAGGATTATTTAATCTTGTATGGATCGCTGGCCATCCGAAAACTGCTTTTACTGGTCCTTTTTTTCCATGGATAATTACACGTTGGGCCGGAGCGATCTGTACATCAACTCCGCCATTGCGTTTTAAATATAAAAGACCTTCGGGGTTAACATAATTTACAAACCAGCTGATCTCATCAGCATGTGCTTCTATCACAACCTTAAAAGTAGATTTAGGATTAACAACACCTACTGCAGATCCGTATGGATCTGAAAAATATGAATCAACATATGGTTTCAAATATTCAAGCCACAATTTTTGCCCGCTTGTCTCAAATCCAACAGGGGAAGCATTATTAATATATTTTTTAAAAAAAGAAAACGAAGAATCAGTAAGGATCGATTTTGCTTTACGGGAAATTTTTGCCATAGTTTGATGTTATTGTATTCAAAAATAACTAA
Organism: Chitinophagaceae bacterium; assembly: GCA_036524255.1. Classification (GTDB taxonomy): domain Bacteria; phylum Bacteroidota; class Bacteroidia; order Chitinophagales; family Chitinophagaceae; genus VBAS01. The sequence goes on along the minus strand of DATDCP010000106.1, from coordinate 960 downwards.
AACCTGTTCATTAACCATAATAAGAGCCCGGTCATCATCATCAACCCATCCAACACAAAGTAATAGAAGTAATCAGAAAAATTTCTTTTAGCATATTTATACAAGCTGATAAGTATAAATGCAGGGAATATTAACAGGACTATTTTGCTCCACCCGACATCTTGTGTTTTTAATACAAGGTCAAGAATAATAAAGGTAGCTACAGAAAGAATAAATAGAATGTTGATGCCACGTTCATTAAAATAAGTTATCATACTACGAATGCCATCTGCCTTGTCATCTTCGCGGTCACGAAAATCGAATAAAATGCAGATTGCATAGATAAAGAAGAACTGACCGATGCAAAATAAAAAGGCTTTTTGGGACATAGAATCTTCTATCAAAATTGGTAATGCAGCTGTTACATAAGCCCAGATCATCGCAAGGAAAATGGTTTTTCCGATTGCAACTTTTTTTAGTGGTTGAAAAAAAGAAATTTTTGGCGCTGAATATAAGAAAGTAAGTATAGCTGAAGGTGCTATATAAAACCATTTATCTATAAAATAAAAAAAGTAGACTAATGCGCCTATAGCACCCAATACTGCTAACAACAGGTGATAATTTTTATGATTTTTGTCCCACTGTAATCGTTGTGATGGAGCAAGAGAATGTGGCGTTAATGCCCAGTGGAAATTATAACTGCAAACAGTAGAGAAGAAAACAAAGAGAGCAAGGTGAATGTTGATCGGTTTGCCAATTATTACTGTATAGGTTGAATAAACCATTACCACAGCGCAGCATGAAACAAACAAGCTGGTAAATAAAAAGAAGTCAAAGATTTTTTTGAAGGAGCTATTCAACCTGTCAACGAATTACATACACATTATCTACAACAAGGGTGTCACTTTTATTCCCAGCTTTGTCTTTTGCAACGATCTTCAACCTCAAAGTATCGATTTCATTTTTTGCTGGGGAAGTTCC
>DATDCP010000105.1:0-2373 GCA_036524255.1 Chitinophagaceae bacterium | reverse complement strand
TAAAACAAACCAGGAGTTTCATAAAGTAATCTATTCATTTTATCAAGAATTAGAATTGCGGCCGAAAATTTGCGATATTTTGAGTAAAAGGTTTTATGGGTAACCAAAGAATTTTTCAGCTCATCATTATCCTTGGGATTTCATTCATCATTGGTTGCAATAAGAAAAAATCAAATGGAGGTGGAGGTACCGCGACCGGGGAAAGCACAAGAATCGTAAAACAAAATCTTCAACATGTCTGGGAAATAATATGGGGACCCGATGATCATATATGGTTTACTGAACGAGATGGAAAAGTTTCGAAAATGGATCCATCAACAGGAACCATAGTTTTCAGCGCAACAATTAACGAGGTTGGATCATCGGGTGAAGGTGGTTTACTCGGAATGGCGCTTCATCCTGATTTTCCAAGCAATGGTTTTTTATACGTTGTATATAATTATAATAGCCCAAATGGTTATAGGGAAAAACTTGTTCGTTATACTTTCAGTAATAATTCAATAACAAATCCTACAACTCTTATTGAAAACATTGCTGCTTCAAGTATCCACAATGGCTCGAGAATAAGAATAATAAATGAAAGTACAGGAGTAAAAATATATTTTACAACAGGTGATGCTTCAAATTCTTCCTTAGCACAAGATGTAAATGCAAGAAATGGAAAAGTATTAAGATTAAATGCGGATGGAACAATTCCCGCAGATAATCCCATTGCTGGTAATCCTGTTTGGAGTTATGGTCATCGCAATCCACAAGGTTTAGTTTTTGTAAATAACAAACTATATGAATCAGAGCATGGTCCAAATATTGAAGATGAAGTAAACATAATTGAAAAAGGAAGGAACTATGGATGGCCAAATGTTAACGGACCTTGTGATGGGAGTGAAACTTCTTTTTGTACTGCAAATAATATAAAAGAACCCATCTGGTCATCGGGTGGTAATACAATTGCAGTTTGTAGTATTGATTACTATAATAATGATAAAATACCTGATTGGAAGAATTCAATATTAATGACGACATTAAAAGATGCAAGTCTTCGTCAATTAAAATTAAGTAGTGATGGGAACTCCGTTGTGAGCTCTTCAATTTTCTTTAAGGGTGTTTATGGAAGATTAAGAGATATATGTATCTCTCCTTCAGGAAATGTTTATTTGTGTACGAGTAATGGTGGTAATGATGATAAAATAATTGAAGTATCGAAGTAATCCCACCCCCTGTCTCTCTAAAGGGGTGACTTAGATTGAAAATTCTTTTAGTCTTTTATCGAGTAGAATTAATGAAGTACAAGTGTGCGACGCAAGGGACGCTTAATAGTAGTAATAAAGCTTAGTATATAAAATAAAAAGTCCCGGTTATGGAACTTCAATTTTTTCAGACCATGACTTTTTATTCTCCCCAAATATTATCTTTTCCATCAAGCCAACGTTTTACTAATTCGGTCGTTACAGATTTTGGTCTCTCGAGCGGGAAACCTAAGGCTCTTGACCAACAAAGTGCTGCAAGTACACCTAATGCACGGCTTACTGCAAACAACACTGTGTAATACTCATATTCAACCATGCCATAATGAACAAGCAATGCGCCGCTATGTGCATCTACATTTGGCCATGGATTTTTTATTTTTCCCATTGATTGCAATATCGGCGGCACGGTCTCATAAATATTCCAAACAGTTTGCACCAACGGATCATCAGGCATGTGTTTTTTTCCAAACTCCATTTGCGCAGTGAAACGCGGATCAGTTTTTCTAAGCACCGCGTGTCCATAGCCGGGAACCACTTTTCCTTCACTCAATGTTTTCTTCACGTACTCAGCGATCTGCTCTTTTGTTGGCATTTCAGTATCCAATGCTTTGCGCATTTCAAAGATCCATTTGATCACTTCCTGGTTGGCCAAGCCATGCAACGGACCTGCAAGACCATTCATACCTGCTGCATAACTTAAATACGGATCGCTTAATGCAGAACCAACAAGATGTGTTGTGTGTGCCGATACATTCCCTCCTTCATGATCAGCATGAATGGTCATGTATAAACGCATCAATTCTTTGAATCCTTCATCTTCATAACCGAGCATGTGTGCAAAGTTGCCTGCCCAGTCAAGCAAACCATTTGGTTGAATATGTTCATTGTTTTTATACTTGCGTCGATATACATAAGCAGCGATTCGCGGAAGTCTTGCGATCAGGTCCATTGTATCATCGTACGTCGGATTCCAGTAATCTTTTTTATTTAACCCTTTTGCATATTCTTTTACAAAATGACCTTCCGTTTGCAAAGCCATCACAGCTGCAACAAACATCGTCATCGGGTGTGCATAGGAAGGGAACGAATCAATGACATCAAACACATGACTTGGCACATGGCTGCG
>DATDCP010000104.1:0-4631 GCA_036524255.1 Chitinophagaceae bacterium | reverse complement strand
ACAAAGAGTCGTTATCTTATGATCCTGGATTATTTTAAGATAGCTGCCGGCTATAAATCTTCCTTTTGGAACATAAGCGAAAGCGGTAGCGCCAACATTTAGCGGAGCAAACACACAACTCCATGCAAACTTTGCCCATCCGGGTTGTGAAATATTAAAATGTTTGTCTCCGGCTTTTAACCCGATCCATGCAGCGGTAGTTAAATGTCCCAAAGGATAACTCGACTGAGTATGTACAGTAACCTTTGGCATTCCTGTAGTTCCGGAAGTAAAGAACCAAAACAAGTCATCATCTTTATTTGTATCTGCAGCGATCGCTTCTTTTTCTTCTTTATCAATTACGTTATAACATATCCATCCATTTTTTTCTCCATCCAGCAACAATTTCACTTTAACAGGATGATCGTATTGTAATAAGGCCTGCTCCATTTTTTCTGCATTATCCTTATCTGCGATAATTACTTTCGGGGATGTTTTTTGAAAACGATAAACGATATCATTTACTGTAAGTATGCTTGCAGCAGGAATTAAAATAAGCCCACCCTTGATCGCTGCTAAATAACTTATCCATAAACCTTCATTCAATCCGCACATGATAAATATGTCATCTCCTTGTTGTACATTTTGCTTCCTCAAAAAATTCAAGAGCTGGTTACATTTTTCTGCCCCCTGCTTATAAGTGATCGTCATAGCTTCTGATGGCTTGTCGGTAACTACCTCTATCATGTTGCGATTGGCGTGTGTCAGTACAATTAAAGGCTCAAATACATCCCGAACCCAATTGAATTTGTCAGGAACTTCGATGGAGAGCTCAGTCAATTGATCGTATTCTCCTTTTTCAATAATTGTTGTTAATCTGGTAAAGATTTTTTGGAATTGATTGAGCATAGTGATCGAATGTGTTTGAGGAAAGCATGTTTACGCTTTTACCCGCAACTGAAGTTAACAACAATTTTGTTTTACTTCTTCTTCGAAAAATCTATACACAATAAATCTTAGACTTGTAAAAAAACTTACTCGATAATGATCTTCTCCGTTTTTATTCCATCATTGATGTGCAGTTGAACAATGTAAATACCTTTTGAAAATCGGGGTATAGAAATAGCCGTTGTTCCTGTAAAAGCATTCAGTTCTTTTCGAAACACCATTGCCCCATTAGCACTTATGATCTGCAATTTATATACAGGCGTTTCAGTTTGAATATTCAATATCCCATTATTAATAACTGTGGGATATATTTTGATCCCTTTTTTTCGGAATGATAGCCTGATAATGGATGAATGCGCAATTTGTCCATCATCTTCTTCAATAGCCAGTCTGTAGTAGAGATCAGAGTTAGTATTGAAACGATGCTGAAATGAATAATTGCTTCCATTTGGATCCCTGCTGGCAAATACAATTCCTGCGTTTTGAAAATTACTTGCAGTACTACTGAACTCAATTCTGAATCTTGCAGTGTTTTGTTCAGTTGCAGTCTTCCAGATTAATTCGGAAATATCAACCTTTCTTTTTCCGGAAAAACTTATCAATTTAACAGGAAGGGCACCGGTAACGATCACTTTATATACTGTACCTGAAAATTGTGAGATCGCATAGAGAGTGCCATCCGGTGCTTCACCAAAACTCGATATTCCTGTTTGTCCTCCTGTTTGCGTAAACCATGTACCACCAGGACTTCTCCTGAAAATTCTTCCGCTATAGTAATCCGTTGCAATGTACCATCCTTGCAGGGCAGCGATCTCAGTGCCTCTGTAAACAAATCCACCTACGACTGCTTGTCCTTCTGCATTTGGATAAACATGAGAAGGAAAAGTAATTGATACCGCTGCCGGACAATCAACAGTTATCTCGAACGGCGCATTTCCTTCATAACAATCCCATCCAAAATTCAATCCGCTTGATCCGGCGGGTTTAAAACTGATCTCTTCCCATGAACCCTGTCCTACATCACCAATCCATGCATCACCTGTGTTTTTGTCAAAGCTCCAACGGAAAGGATTTCTTAATCCTATATCTACAACAGTTGGAGTAATTGGAATAGCTGCATTCACATCTATTCTTAATAGTTTACCAAGAAAGGAAGATGAATTCTGTGAATTCTCGCCGGGATCACCGCTGCCTCCCCCATCGCCGGTTGTTAAATACAAAAATCCATCGGGACCAAAATTCAGATCTCCACCATTGTGATTGCTGAGTGGATGATCAATAGGGGTGATCAAGACAGTTCCGCCTGCCGGATCGATAGCGTTTGGATCTGATGGATCAGTCCTGTATCGGGAAATAGTAAGATCGCCATCAAGGCTACGGTTGTAAAACACAAAAAAATCCCTGTTAGTGGTACCATTATAAGAAGGATGGAATGTCATGCTTAGCAAGCCTTGCTCCGGACCAAAAATTCCAATAACCGGGGAGAGATTCACAAGGTCTGAAAATGTTGTTCCATTCCACAGGCGGATCAATCCATTTTGTTGTGCAATGAATATTCTTGTGCTTCCGTTTGCAGGACTTGCATTCGGAGGGATCGCTATATCGATCGGACCGGAAAGACCTGAAGCAATAATTGTTTGATAACCGATCTGGCTATTTACCGTGTAGTTATGTAAAACCAGGAATAAGATGGCCTTAGCAGTAGTAGATATCTTCATCATAGTAGTTAAGGTTTGAGAATAATTTCGCACAAAATCAATGCCCGAACTAACGCCTGAAAAATATTTGTTTGCAAACTTGCAAATGATATAATTCCAAAACGCTTTTATCAAAATCGTTAGTTAGCAAGTTTCGGGTTGCCTGATCATTTACGGACGGCGAATTTTACAAAACAAAATTTAATACAATGAGCAAATTCAAAATTGTTCCCTTATCCAAGGAGTATGCAGCAAAGATCCGCAATGTGAGAAAAGATGATTTCGGTAACGAAGTGTTTGAACAAATTGCTACAGGAAAAGGCCCTTGCAGGATATCATTAAAGCCATTTAAAGTAGGAGAAGATATAAGACTTCTATTATCACATAGTCCATTTACAGAACAAAATATATTTAACCAACCAGGCCCGATCTTTATAAGTAAGGAAGAAGTGGAACCATACAGTGATGTTCACCGTTTCCCAGCGGAGTTAAAAATAACAAGGAAAGCTTTCCTTTGTCATTGATCGGGTATAATAAGAAGCAGAATATGATCTTTACTCAGCTCGTCGGAAATAATGACGTGGACTTGTTAATTGAAAAAATATTTGAAGAGCATCCTAAAGTGGAATACCTGCATGTGAGGAATTCAGAAGCTTGTTGTTATATCTGTAAAGTTGAAAGATGTAGTGAATGAGGATTTGCATTCAAGCCGCCTTATGACGAAAAGCGAAACTAATATTAAAAAAAATCCCCGACTTAGCCGGGGATTTAATCATTATCTGCAAGGTTAATTTATCTAAGAAATAAGATCTCTCTGTACTTTGGTAAATACCACTCACGATCATCAACAAGCAATTCAAGTTTATCAACATGATAGCGGATGTCATCAAAGAAAGCATCTTTTACCTGGCTTTGATAAGCGATAGCTTTTGTTCTTGTTCCTTCTATATTGTTACAGATCTTTCTTGCTTCGATCATTTTCTCAACCAGGTCACCTGTTTTACTGATATGTTCTGAAATTTTTTCCAGTATTTGTTTTTGATTGGCAAACGCAGATTCTTTCAAACCGGATTCTTTCAATCCTCTAATATTATTTGCCAGCAAATTCTGATAGCGAATAGCAGCAGGTAAAACATGGCTTGTTGCCAGTTCACCCATTATGCGGCTTTCTATCTGTACTTTCTTAATATATTTTTCCAACTCTATTTCATGTCTTGCTTCCAATTCCCCGTGAGTGTACACATCATTGTTTTCAAAAAGTTTTTTTGCTTTGTCGGTTACCATTGCATCCAATGCAAGCGGCGTGGTTTTTACATTTGGCAAACCTCTTTTTTCTGCTTCTTTTTGCCATGCTTCGCTATAGCCATCACCTTCAAACAATACTTTTTCACTTGCTACTATGTATTGGCGTAACACATGCATGATGGCGATCTCTTTTTTATCACCTTTTTCAATATGTGCATCAACTTCCGATTTGAATTTTTTTAATGTATCGGCCATGATCGTATTCAGCACAGTCATCGCATTGGCGCAATTTGCCGAAGAACCAACCGCACGGAATTCAAATTTATTTCCTGTAAATGCAAATGGGGATGTCCTGTTCCTGTCTGTGTTATCAAGTAAAAGTTCAGGAATGCTTTTATGAATGTCAATCTTCAACATGCTTTCATCTGTTTCATCCATTTTAGCTGTCACTCTTTCTTTGAATTCATTTAAAACTTTTGTGAGGTATTCACCAATGAAAACTGAAATTATCGCCGGTGGGGCTTCGTTTGCTCCAAGACGGTGATCATTCGGTGCGGATGCAATAGATGCTCTTAAAACATCAGCATAATCATGAACGGCTTTAATTGTATTAACAAAAAATGTAAGAAACATCAGGTTTGTCTTTGGCGTTTTACCGGGAGCCAAAAGATTTACACCTGTATCAGTAGCCATGCTCCAGTTATTATGCTTGCCGCTGCCATTTATACCTGCAAAGGGTTTTTCATGCAACAACACTCTCAA
>DATDCP010000103.1:0-3294 GCA_036524255.1 Chitinophagaceae bacterium | reverse complement strand
TTAAAAGACTGCTTACAGTAATTCTCTTAGTATCATCGCTTTTATTCATGTAGATAATAAAGAATAAGGTCTATTGCAATTTGAAACGTTCGTATTAATGATAGCCAAGTCGCCACTTTTCGCAAGTTTGTGTAGAAAGTTAATTCATTTTCGGTTGTTGCTGCGAAGAACTATGGAAGTAAAATGCCGATACTGGAACAACAACAATGACGTAAATAAATGATGGCGATATTTTATTAAACCGGTGAATAGCCTAAGTATATTCAACAAGGTTCAGCTTCTCTTTTAATAATTGATACCTGGGGTCGTAAACCGCTTCTTTAAACATAGGGTGATCAATAAGAATAGCTACAACCCCCATCTTTTTTTCAACACATTGAAATAAATAATAAAAAGCTTTGTCTTTGTTGCTTAATGACCACCAGATCATGGCAAGGTCTATATCTAATACTGTTCCCGGTTCTTCAACTTGCCGTTGCTCAATCTTACGAATACATTCCAATGCTTTTTCAGATTCACCTGATTGAGCATATGCGAATCCTAATGGTGCAAGCCCTTTTAATGGATGCTTTATTAACCGGTGAACTTCTTCAAATATTTCTGTTGCCTTCTTCCAATCTCCTTTCAGGCCGGTGCACCAGCCTTTTGCCTCCAATGCTACCCGCATGCCAGGATAAAGGTCTAATAATCGTTCAACTTGTTTCAAAGCATCATCAGTTCTTCCGGCATTGAGGTAAGCATCTGCAAGGTACTGGTTAACGATGGGCGATATCGGATCTACCTGCAATGCTTTTTCCATAATATCAACAGCTTCATTCTTTCGCCTTGTGCTTAGATAATATAAAGAAAGTAACTGGTGGGCCTCTGTTGTAGCAGGATGCAGTTCAACAGCTTTTATTAATGATTCATATGCTTGCTTCCATTTCCAATCGTACAGCAAATAAGCCGCACCCTTAGCCGAATATCCTGCTGAAAGTGTACTGTCTAGTTGTAATGCTTTGTCACTATATCGATGCACAATTTCAAAAGCTTCATTAGGTTGCATTTGCCCTGTTGCTCCAAGATAAGCATAAGATGCTGCAGCCATTGCATAAGCATGAGCATAACCCGGTTCAAGTGCTATTGCTTTTTCAAAAAATTCTATCGCTTTTTTCGTATTCTTGGGAGTAATCTTATTATGAAAATGCAAACCTTTCAAAAAAAGTGTATAGGCCTCAATGTTTTGAGTAGATGTTTTCACAAGTTTTTCTTCATGCTTTTTAGCAGTTAAATTTTCTCGACACTTATTAGCAATGATATTGCTGATCTCGTCCTGCACTTCAAATATATCGGTAAGGTCCCGGTCATAATTTTCACTCCAGATATGATACCCGTCAACTGCATTTATTAACTGCGCTGAAATGCGTACACGGCTTCCGGCTCTGCGTACACTTCCTTCCAGAATTCTATCTACGTTGAGTTGTATCGCAATTTCACGTATATCAGAATTTTTCCCTTTAAAGGCAAAGGCCGAAGTTCTTGAAGTTACCTGCAGGCCATCTACTTTAGTAAATGCATTCAACAATTCTTCTGTAATGCCGTCACTGAAGTATTCATTTTCAGGATCGGCACTCATGTTTACAAAAGGCAGCACAGCTAAACGATTGGCAGGTTGTTTGGTTTTTCCTTTTAGTGCATCACGGCCGGGAACAACAAGGCCTTTGATATCTATAGCAAATATGCGAACAGGCTTTATGATATTCTTTAATTCAAAATAACCCATTTCCCGGGCTGCCAGGTCTTCCTGGTTTCTTATTTCATCAAATACTTTTTCTGAAATAAAAATTGAACCCGGAACAGCAAGGGATTCGATCCTTGACGCAAGATTAACGCCATCGCCGTAAATGGTTTCATTTTCTATTGAAATATCTCCTGTATGGATACCTATCCGCAGATCTACTTTAGGTTCCTGAAGTAATGCCTGTTGTATTTCCACCGCACATTTAACTCCATCAATAGCGCTGTTAAAAATGCTTAAAGCTCCATCACCATAATATTGAAGAATTTTTCCTTGGTGAAAAGAAACAGACGATTCCAAAACTTCCTTCAGTCTTCGATGTTTGATTTTTGCTAATTGTTCGTTTTGCTGCATAAGGGCAGTATAACCAGACATGTCCGAAAACATTATTGCAGCGAGTTGGCGCATAAGTAAAAGTAGTGAAGATAAAATTGGTTCCTGTTGTACTGCGAAGAACTATGGTAGAAAGATGCAGGTGCTTTAATACCAATTATTTTAACTAAACTCCACCCTGTTTCTGTCTTTCGTCAATGTGTCTGTTATTTTACTCTGCAAGAACATTCGTGATGCTCGCTAAAGTATTTTATTGATTCTATGCAGAGTTCTTTTAAAACTGATAAATTGATGTCCGAAAGTTTTTTTACATAGATGCAGGCTTTACTCATTTTAAATTTACCAAGGTCAGCTAAAACTAATTTACTTCTTTCTGTGTCAGAATAAACGTAAAATGTAAGCGCTGCTTTTCTTGGAGAAAATCCAAGAACTGGTGCATCTCCTTCGTGTCCGCTTGCATACTTGTAATGGTAATTACCAAACCCGATAATTGTCGGTCCCCACATTTTAGGTTCAGCGTCAGACCATTCTTGCATTAGCTCAATCAGTCGAATACTGTCCACTTTTTTCTGTTCATTGTCAACGTATGAGTTTATAAAATCTCTTACGTCTTGCCCCGTGTAGGTTGTCTTTGCTTTTGCCATTCGTTCATTTTGTTAAGTAGTAGGTTTAAAAATTTATGCAAAATATTGTCAGTCGTGTTAGGTGATTGTCTGTCCCGAATAATTTTTTATAAAAGTCAGGGAAGGACTCTTCACCTGTAAAGAGTTGATAGGAGCACCGCACTTAAAAATTACGTCAAATTCTGCTCGAAGTCGAGTAGTGGACAGCCCACCGATGACTTTACAAAGTGTCGTGATTGTACTGTCGTTCAACATTGCTGGTAACTCGCGGCTTTGCGAAACTTTTTGTACAGAAAGTTAATTCATTTTTGTTTGGTGCTACGTAGAACCATGGAAGTAAGATGCTGATACCAGAACAACAATTATTGTAACTAACTCCCGGGGTCTGCCCTCATCATTCATTTATGTTGTACTTGTTGCGGGGCAAGACCTCGGGCGGACGGAATTTGTTGGATTTGCATTTTTTGCAACCGTGGTTTGCTGGTTGCATAATTCAATTTTAAAAGGGGCTATCCAGACTTGTACTTTTAACCTGTTATTAAAAGTATGTTTATGAAATCA
>DATDCP010000102.1:0-3703 GCA_036524255.1 Chitinophagaceae bacterium | reverse complement strand
AAAGGAATGAGTTGGCAAACAGCCAATAACTATGGACGTAACCCCGCATGGGCTCAAGATTATGCAGCACCAGTGTTGGGCTTGCATCCGGTTACATTACAGCCAGCAGTATTTAATTCCATGACCGGAGCCCTAGTTGCTCCTGGCGATAGAGCAGACCCGGTTTATTACAATTATAAAACAAACATCCAGGATTTATCCGTTCAGGGTGTAATAACAATAAATAATATTCGCTTTCATAAAGCAAAGACCGGAATGACCATATATGGTTTGGCAGGTATAGGTGCCTCCATATATGAAACAATGGTTAATTCCCATGATGCGAACGGAAATGCTTATGATTTTTCCACTATCAGCGGTAATGTTTATGAAAATAGGAACGATACCAGGGATGCTCTAAAAAACATGATGGATGATTCGTATGAAACACCTGCCGAAAATGAAAGTGATCGTAGACCTAAACTGGGGGGGAAAACTCTGAAACCAATTGCAACCGGTGGTTTTGGAATTGCTTTTAAACTAAGTAACCGTTTAAATATTGCATTGGAGGATCGTATAACTTTTACTAAAAATGATCTTTATGATGGTCAACGCTGGTCAGAGGCTACCATCGGCGTTGCCAGCTTCACACTAAGCGATGATAGTTATAACTTTTTGTCACTTGGACTGAATATTAATCTTGGAGGAAAAGCAGTTGAGCCACTTTGGTGGCTTAACCCCCTTGATTATGCATACAGCGAGATCCGCAATCCTCGTTTGATGCGTTTGCCAAAACCAGTATTGCCTGATAGCGATCTTGATGGTGTAACTGATCAATTTGACCAGGAACAAACTCCTGAAGGTTGCCCTGTTGACACACATGGTGTAACCCGTGATACTGATGGTGACGGAGTTCCAGATTGTAAGGACAAAGAGATCATTACTCCAACATATTGCCAACCGGTTGATGCTGATGGTATCGGTAAATGTCCAGTTCCTTGCCCAGATTCAACTTGCGTTGGTTGGGGTAAAGGAAAGCAAGACGACTGTTCTGCTTTATTAGGTGCATTACCAAGTGTAAGCTTTGCTAAGAATTCAGTTAAATTGAGTGATGATGCTAAGAGACTTTTAGCAGTAGTTGCTGATCGTATGCGTAACGCTCCTGGTTGTAACGTAGTAGTAACCGGATATTGCGCAGGAAACAAAGCTGAGCAGCAAAGAAGCTGGGATAGAGTAAATGCAATTATTAACTACCTGATCGAAAAAGAAGGTGTTAGTGGTGATCGTCTTATCTTCAAATACGGAGAAGAAGGTGGCGATTGTGATACAGTTGATATACGTGCAGCAAATGAAGGTGAAGAAGGACCGAATACTGTACCTGCTCCTCACCCGAATCTTAGAAAGAATTAATATTAGTTTTTGATAAAAAGACCCCTGATTTCAGGGGTCTTTTTTCTTTTTTGTAGCCACGCAAAGAGTATTATATAAATCTTAACCACATTATCTTGGCGTCAATTAATTTTTAGAGCAGATTTGCCGGATTAAATCTATCTTTGCCCACTTTTTATGAGAGTTTTTCTTTTATTTATCATAGTCGGTTTACTCAGCGGTTGCGGCGGAATCAACAAGATTTTGAAGAACAAGGATCCTGAGTATAAACTTCGCATGGCAGAGCAATACTTTGTGAAAAAGAAATACAATTATGCCCAGACGCTGTACGAGGATGTGATGCCGCATTTTAAGGGAACGGCCATTTTTGAGGATTTGTATTATAAATATGCTTATTGTGCCTATTATCAAAAGGATTATCTTAACGCTGAAAACCTCTTCAAAAATTTTCTTGAGGCTTTTCCAAATAGCTCTAAAGCTGAGGAACTTGATTATATGCGGGCCTATTGTTATTATAAAATGTCACCAAAGGTTGCATTAGATCAGTCTAATACCATGAGAGCAATGGGGATGTTACAGACATTTATTAATACGCATCCTGGCTCTCCAAAGAATAAAGAGGCCAATGAGCTTATTGATGTTTGTCGTATAAAATTGGAAGAAAAAGAGAGAATTGCAGCAAGATTATATTACGACCTTGGCCAGTTTAGAGCGGCCGGAGTATCGTATACGAGCTTACTCAATGATTTCCCTGATTCAGAAAAGAGTGATGACTATAAATTAATGGTTATAAAATCTTATTATAAATTTGCCGAATTAAGCGTTGATGAAAGAAAGGTGGAAAGATATGAGCAGGTAATAGCAGAGTGTAATGATTTTATGGACCGCTTTCCTGACAGTAAGTTGGTAAAAGAAGTTGAGCACTATATTTCATTAACAAATAACAACATTAAAAAAATCTAAATAATGAGCAAATTAAGACGCCAGCTTAGCGTTGGCACAAGCAACATAGTTGAAACAAAAAACCTGAATGACATAAAAGAGAAAACAGGTAATTTGTATGAATCAATTTCTATTGTTGGAAAAAGAGCTAACCAGATCAATATTTCTTTAAAAGAAGAGTTGCATAACAAACTGGAAGAGTTTGCAAGCCATACTGATAGTCTTGAGGAAATACATGAGAATAAAGAGCAGATCGAGATATCAAGGGCTTATGAAAGAATGCCAAACCCGGCTTTGCTGGCCACCCAGGAGTTTATGGAGGACAAGGTTTATTTCCGTAAAGGAGAAGATGAGCTTTTTAGTTAATAAACCGGCAGTTTACCTCTTTTTTAATAAATTATTTTAGCGTCCCATTTCCGGGACGCTTTTAGTTTCTGATAGTTAGTTTAATTTTATAGGCAAAATGTTGAAAGGCAAAAAAATATTGCTGGGAATTACCGGGAGCATAGCCGCTTATAAATCTGCATTTCTTGTTCGATTATTGGTAAAGGCAGGTGCTGAAGTAAAGGTGATTATGACGCCGTCTTCAACGGATTTTGTTTCAAAGCTTACTCTTTCTACTCTTTCAAAGAATAAGGTATTGGTAGACCTTTTTGATGAAGAGTCCTGGGCTAATCATGTCATGCTCGGCAGGTGGGCTGATGTGATGTTAGTTGCCCCATTAAGCTGTAATACACTTTCAAAAATGGCTCACGGACAGTGTGATAATTTATTACTTGCGGTTTATCTATCTGCTACATGCCCTATTGTCGTGGCTCCGGCAATGGATGAAGATATGTGGCATCATCAGTCGACCAAAGAAAATATCGGGAGGCTAGTAGAATTTGGGAATAAAATAATTCCTGTTGATAAAGGAGAACTTGCCAGCGGTTTGGTTGGGGATGGTAGAATGGCTGAACCGGAAGCTATTGTAAGATTTATTGGAGAAAGTTTTAATGATTCCAAATCCTTGTCTGGAAAAAAAGCATTTGTTTCTGCCGGTCCTACATACGAGCCACTAGATCCCGTTCGTTTTATTGGTAACCATTCATCAGGTAAAATGGGATTGGCGATTGCAGAAGAATTATATGCCCGTGGTGCAGATGTTACATTGATCATGGGACCATCATCAATTAATTTGCCAGACAATGGAATTAAATCTGTAAGAGTTAATACGGCCGAGGAAATGTATAATGCTTGTACAAAAGAATTTGATAATTCAGATATTGGTATAATGGCGGCAGCTGTTGCGGATTATACTCCAGTAGAGGTGGCTAAGAATAAAATTAAGAAGACGAACAGCGAGCTTGTTATTGAATTAAAAAAAACAAAAGATATCTTAAAAAGCCTTGGT
>DATDCP010000101.1:0-2489 GCA_036524255.1 Chitinophagaceae bacterium | reverse complement strand
TTTTAGGTGTATGACAATCATGGCATCCACCAATGAATACAAGACGTTCACCCCATTTTACCTGGCTGTCAAAGCCACCAAATTGGGTAACCGTTGGTTTTACTTCACTGGTCTCTTCTTTTTTTGCATCGGTACATTGCGTAGTGATTGCGGCTACAGCAACAAGTATAATTGCTGTGATGGTGATTCGTTTCATAATGTTTTGTTTTGGTTTACAAAATGGAGCTAAAAGCTACATATTTATTTTTAAATATGAAATGAAAATTATTATAACCTTATTGACGATGCCTATGAAAATAAAAGAGAGCATTCGGCCAATAAGCATTATCTTCGTGTTTCAAATTTGAGTTCTAGTTTTTGGTAAAGTAAATGATTTTTTCTGCTAAGCGTTAATCTGCATTAGGTAAAATGATTAGTCTTCTTTCCAGTACTCGTTTCTCAGATCATTATTAATTTAAATTTCAAAAGTAAATGAACATTTATGTTTCAAACTTAAGCTTCAACGTACAGGATGAAGACTTAAAAAGCTATTTTGCTGATTACGGAGAAGTAACATCAGCTAAAGTTATTAACGACAAAGAAACAGGCCGCAGCCGCGGTTTTGGCTTTGTTGAAATGTCTGATGATGCAGCTGCTCAAAAAGCAATTGCTGAGTTAGATGGCGCTACCGTTGATGGTCGTGCTATTAAAGTAAGTGTTGCAAAACCACGTGAAGAAAGAAGTGGTGGCAACAACAATCGTCGTTCATTCGCCGGCAGCCGTTGGTAAAAATGATCACTGATCGAAAAGAAAAGTCCCGCTTTTCAGCAGGACTTTTTTTATGCTCTTTTCTTTGCAATAGGTTTTTTCTTGCCTTTGCTTTTTAATGCATTATCAATAGCCTTACTCAGGTTATCAAACGTGGGTTTTACTCCAAGTGGTTCATCATTGATAAAAAATGCGGGTAACTCTTTTACACCTCTTCCAATCGCTTCCTTGATATCATCCTGGACCTGCCAACCATAAGTGCCGTTAACAAGGTTATCAAGAAAATTTTTATCACTTATCCCTGCTTCACGACTATAAAGTTTCAAGCTTGTGGTTCCAAGATTTCTCCTGTTATGAAACAAAATATTATGCATCTCCCAGAACTTCCCTGTTTGACCTGCTGCAACTGCAGATTCACTTGCTTTTAAACTACGCTGATGAATTTTTGTAAGTGGAAAATGTCTGAATTGAAATCGGATCTTTCCTTCATACTTTTCTAATATCTGCTTTACAACTTCATTTGCTTTTGCACACTCTTCACTTTCGTATTCGCCCCATTCCATCAGTGTTACAGATGCTTTCTCATTTCCTACCCACATTTCCGTAGGCTTAATAATAATTACTACTTCTTTTGGTGCTGGCATATCTCTTTACTCCTTGCCCGTTTTTTACGGGATTATTTATTTTAATGTTGATTTTTTTTCTTTTGGTTTCGAAGACGCCTTGCCATTTTCTTCATTTCTGAATACAACTGTATTGTCAAAAACATCCACCAAAACCGGTATTGATTTATCAATATCTCCGGCCAATATACGTCTACTCAGCGTATTGACAATTTCCTTTTGTATTAAACGTTTTAAAGGTCGTGCACCGTATTGAGGATCAAAGCCTTGATCAGCTAAAAATTCTAAGGCATAGTCGCTGAAATTAAGCTGAATCCCGCTTTCTGCCACCAATTTTTTCAGGTTTTCCAATTGGATTTTTACGATCCCTTTGATCTCCTTTTTGAGCAATGGCTGGAACATAATGATCTCATCAACCCTGTTCAAAAATTCCGGACGAATAGTTTGACGCAACAAAGCCATCACTTCAATTTTTGCTTTCTCAGTTGCTTCTTCAACATTTTTTTCCGTTACATTTTCAAAAGCATCCTGGATAATGCTGCTACCAATATTACTTGTCATGATGATGATCGTGTTTTTAAAATTCACAACACGACCTTTGTTATCCGTCAATCTTCCATCATCCAACACTTGTAATAAAACATTCCAAACATCAGGATGTGCTTTTTCAATTTCATCAAGCAACACAACACTGTAAGGTTTTCTGCGAACTGCTTCTGTTAATTGACCACCTTCATCATAACCAACATATCCCGGAGGCGCACCAACCAAACGACTCACTGTATGTTTTTCCTGGTACTCACTCATATCAATCCTCGTCATCATACTTTCATCATCAAATAAATATTCTGCCAATGCTTTTGCTAATTCTGTTTTACCAACACCAGTTGTTCCAAGGAAAATAAATGAACCAATTGGCTTCTTCGGATCCTGTAATCCTGCACGGCTTCTTCTTATAGCGTCTGCAACTGCAGTGATCGCTTCTTCTTGTCCAACAACTCTCTCATGTAAGTGTTCTTCAAGATGCAATAATTTTTCTTTATCACTTTGCAACATCTTTGTAACAGGAATACCGGTTGATTTTGCAACACTCTCTGCAATATCTTCAGCGTCGACTTC
>DATDCP010000100.1:0-8233 GCA_036524255.1 Chitinophagaceae bacterium | reverse complement strand
TACTTAAATATAACATAACCACCGCCACGGGAGAATGGCTCTATGTTTTTTGCAATGAAGAGTTAGCGTTGCGTTATAAACTGAACGTAAAAAAGGAGATCGTAAAAGCAAATGATCGATGAAGCAAAAATTAACTTCCTCTTTGTGACCCTGTATTAGCCTGTTTGCTTACAAAAGTATTTGTCTGCGTCTGTTTTTGAATGAATTTTGAACCAGGCGCAGAATTATTCTGATTTTTCTTCTTATCGTTTTTCTTTTTACCTTTTTGCTGATTTAATAATGACATACTATTCTATTTTTTTGTAAATATACGAGTTTATTTTTTTGGGATTTGAGAGGAGGCAGGACTGTTAGGATTTGTTTAACCAGGTATTTTATACCCGAAACCAGGATCTAATGAGTGTATCTTTTTTGCAGGTAATTGTTTCTCTCTTAGCAGGGATCATTTTTATTATCCTGCTTACTGTAAAATTCAAAGTTCATCCATTTTTTGCTTTGATCATCGCCTGCTTTATTACAGGGCTAGGTGTACAACTGCCATTTACTGAGATTTTATCTTTTATTAAAAATGGGTTTGGAGATGTAATGTCTAAACTGGCCATCATTATTGTACTGGGTACAACGATCGGTGTATTGCTGGAAAAAAATGGAAGCACCAATGTAATGGCAGCTTCGATATTAAAATTAGTAAGTCAAAAAAGATCTTCGCTTGCTTTATCAGTTACCGGCTTTATTGTCGGCTTGCCCATCTTTTGCGATTCAGGATATATTGTTTTAAGTGGGATCAACCGATCACTGATAAGAAGAACGGGCATGGCAGTAGCCACTATGAGTATTTCATTAGCATCAGGTTTGTATGCCGTTCATTGCTTACTGCCGCCACATCCGGGTGCAACTGCTGCGGCTGCCACTTTAGAAGTTGATCTTGGGAAACTGATCTTGTATGGAATTCTAATTGCTATCCCTGCCATGCTGATCGGGCATTGGTGGGCAGTGTATGCTGGAAAAAAAACAAAAAACGAAAGTGTGCCCGATGCTAAAACTGATGAAGAGATCTCTGCAGGACCAAAACCGGTCCTTGCTTTTCTGCCGGTTGTAATTCCCATTTTGTTGATGGCTTTAAGATCTGTTTTCGTGTTCGATAAAAATAAAATTGGGTTTCTGACTGATGTTTTTAATATCGTCGGTGATCCAGCCATTGCACTTGCTATTGGGGTATTGTTAGCGATTCTAACAGGAAAAAATTCTCCAAAGGAGTCCTTGCGGACAAAACATTCTTTATCAGTTCAGCTATCATCTGCAGTGGAAAAAGCAGGTGGCATATTAGTGATCATTGGAGCAGGCGGCGCTTTTGGTGCTGTATTAGCAGCTACTAATATAGGCAAGCATTTTGAAGAGAATCTTGATCTGAAAATGTTGGGTATCTGGTTTCCTTTTTTGTTAACCTGTCTTATTAAAACAGCACAAGGATCTTCTACAGTTGCAATTATTACGGCATCTTCAATTGTGTTGCCATTGTTGTCTGTGTTAGGTCTTGAATCTGAAAATGCAAAGATGTTAACTGTTCTTGCGATGGGTGCTGGTTCAATGATGATATCACATTCCAATGATGCTTATTTCTGGGTTATCTCAAAATTTTCAGATATTGATGTGAGGACCATGTTGCATGTACATTCAATAGCTTCAGTTTTGATGGGATTGATATCGATGATAGTGGTTTATATTTTATCTCTTATTATTTTATGACAGATATGCATATACTGATCGCACCGAATGCTTTTAAAAACAGTCTTGATGCGGCAAAAGTTGCTGAAGCGATCAGCAATGGTTTGCATAAAAGTAAATTACTATGTACTACAACATGCTTCCCTGTAGCTGATGGCGGGGATGGTACCACTGATTTATTGATTGATCACCTTGGAGGTCAATTGATCCATGCAACCGTACAAGATCCTTTAAAAAGAAAAATAACGTCTTCATTTGGATGGATTGAAAAAGATAGAACAGCTATCATTGAATTGGCCGCAGCATCAGGTTTGCGACTATTGAAAGCTGATGAATACGATCCTTTAAGTACGACAACATATGGTACCGGTGAATTAATTATTGAAGCTTTAAACAAAAATGCGACTAAGATCATTTTGTGTATCGGGGGCAGTGCCACAGTTGATGGAGGAACAGGAATTTTGAATGCTTTGGGAATAAAATTTTTTAATGCAAAGGGAAATCAACTTGATGATCTCACTTCTTCTTTATCATCGCTTGCAGAAATTGATATAACAGGATTAGATAAAAGAATCGTAAATACAGAAATAATTATTTTATGCGATGTAGAAAATTCTTTGCTTGGACCGAATGGAGCTGTTGAAGTTTTTGGTCCGCAAAAAGGAGCATCAGGTAAAGATGTTGAGTTGCTCGAAACAGGTCTTACAAAACTTCGTGATGTGGTTTTGAATAAAGCTGGAAAAGATATGGCCATTATAAAACATGGAGGTGCAGCAGGGGGAGTAGCAGCGTCTTTGCATATTTTTTTCAATGCACGCCTTGTTAATGGAATCGATTTTTTTTTGGAAGCTACCGCATTTGAAAAAGAATTAAAGAAAGCAGATCTAGTTCTTACAGGCGAAGGATCAATTGATGAACAGACCCTGCAGGGCAAAGGTCCATTCGGAGTGGCAAAAAGAGCTAAAGACTTTTCATTGCCCGTTATCGCATTTGCTGGCCTTGTGGCCATTGCACCTGACCAATCATCGCAACAATATTTCGATCGCCTTATTTCAATAAATGAAAACATAGATGACCTGGAGGCAGCAATGAAAAATACTTTTATGAATCTTGAAAAAGCTGCCGAACGACTTGGCGACCTGTTATGAACGATCACTTAAGCAGTTTATAAAATTTTTCCAGATCTGCTATTTCTGTTGAAGAAAAAATTTCATTGTTCTCATATTTTGCTTTCAGAAATAGCACTCTTTTATGTTGCGGATATTTTTCCAAAATGGCTGTAATCTTTTTTCCCAGTTCCTCATCTTTTTTATAAAGCGGAGTAGCGGCAGGCTTTTCAGATTTATACCGGTTAGGCTTTTTTAAAATGATCGCTTCCAATGTCGATAGTTTGCCAACAGGAATTGTATTTACTTTTTGTGCTATTTGATACAGGCCCTCTAATTGTTTTTTACTAAGCCCTCCTCGATTCAAATATTGTTGGTGTAAACTTTTAATAAACGCAGATGCAGGAAATGCGATCTCCGTTTTCTCAAGAACATCTCTGATAACATCTACATCGGAATTCATTCTTTGAATATAATTTAAGTTCTAAAAATAAGGAAATAAGACAAAGACGAAATGGTATTGTGTTCCGTAGGTACACATCTTGGGTAGCAAAGATTTAAATAGGATGGAGGTACCCCCTAATGGCGCATCGGAATTAAAGATTTAATAAACCAATTGAATATAATTTCACGCAACGGACGCAAAGGAGCAAAGCTCGCAGCGCTGCGTCACCAAATCGTTGCGATCGCTGCGAGAAATGAAAAGTTGAATAGAATTGTTGCAGCACAAGAGTGCAACAGAAGCTCAATAGTAGCATTTCGCTTGGCTCATTCCCTCGCTTCACTCGGGATGACAAGCCAACTCACATTTCTTATCTTTGCCGACCTATGACAGAAGAAGTAACCCTTCGCTCCGCTCAGGGTGACAAAACAATCATAAAAAAAAATAGAAGATGTCTGAAGAACGTAGTTTAAATTTCCTGGAAGAGATTATTGAAGAGGATCTGAAATCTGGTAAGTATAAGCAGATCGTTACCCGTTTTCCACCTGAACCAAATGGCTATTTGCATATAGGCCATGCCTCCAGCATTTGTTTGAATTTTGGTTTGACAAAAAAATATCCCGGTTATACAAATCTTCGCTTTGATGATACAAATCCTGTGACAGAAGATGTGGAATATGTGGATAGTATTAAGGATGATATTCGCTGGCTGGGTTTTGAATGGAAGAATGAACTGTATGCAAGTGACTATTTTGATAAGTTGTATGAATTTGCAGTAACGCTGATCAAAAAAGGATTGGCTTATGTAGATGATAGCACAAGTGAGGAAATGGCGGCCATGAAAGGAACGCCAACCGAGCCGGGTAAGAATAGCAAGTATCGTGACAGGAGTGTTGATGAGAATCTTGACCTGTTTGCGAGAATGAAAGCTGGTGAGTTTGCAGATGGGGCAAGGACATTGCGGGCAAAGATCGATATGGAGCATATCAATATGCTGATGCGTGACCCGGTGATCTATCGTATTAAACATGCACATCATCATCGCACGGGTGATAAATGGTGCATCTATCCTATGTATGATATGGCGCATGGCCAAAGTGATTCAATTGAAAACATTACTCACTCAATTTGTACACTGGAGTTTGTTCCGCATCGTGAGTTCTATGATTGGCTGATCGAAAAGTTAGAGATATATCCTTCACATCAATATGAATTTGCAAGAAGAAATATCAATTATACAGTTACGAGTAAAAGAAAACTTCTGCAACTGGTGAATGAAAAATATGTTACCGGATGGGATGACCCGAGAATGCCAACGATCAGTGGTCTTCGTCGCCGTGGATATACGCCGGAAAGCATTCGTGAGTTTTGTGATCGAATTGGAATCGCAAAAAGAGAAAACATTGTAGATGTTGGTTTGCTTGAGTTTTGTCTTCGTGAGCATCTGAATAGAATAGCATTTAGAAGAATGGTGGTTTTTGACCCGGTAAAAGTTGTGATCACGAATTATACCAAGGATCACGAATTGCTCGAAACAGATAACAACCCCGAAGATCCCAAGGCAGGTGTTCGTCAACTTCTATTTAGCAAAGAGATTTATATAGAGCGGGATGATTTTATGGAGAACCCGCCAAAAAAATATTTTCGCCTGGCGCCGGGACAAATGGTGAGATTGAAAAGTGCTTATATTATTAAATGTGATGAAGTGATCAAAGATGCCGCAGGTAATGTTACAGAACTTCATTGTACTTATATCCCTGAAAGCAAGAGCGGAAGTGATACTTCAGGTATCAATGTAAAAGGGACTTTGCATTGGGTAAATGCTGCAGAAGCTGTGGTAGTTGAAGTAAGAGAGTATGATCGTTTATTCAGAGTGGAAGATCCATCAAGTGAAGAAGGGAATTTTAAAGATTATATAAATCCTGATTCTTTGAAAGTGGTGAAAGGGTATGCTGAGCCTGCAATTAAGAATGCAAAGTTCAGCGACCGCTTCCAGTTTTTACGAAAAGGATATTATTGTCTTGATAAGGATTCTTCGGAAGAGGGGATGATCTTCAATAGAACGGTGACATTGAAAGATGGATGGAAAAAATAATTCCTGAGGTATTTTAGCTCTACTGTTTCAATATTGATTATCATATGATCGTTTGACTTTTATCAGGAATATCATTTTATTCTAAGGATATATTTGGTTAAAGGTTTATATGAGCTATGTTAATATACTAAGAGCCGGTACTGATCACACCATTTGGACAAAAGGTCTTGAATTTTACAGAGATGAATTGGAACTGATGACCAGGCGACTGCTGGATATCTCTTCAAAAAATACTTCGGAAGAAGCAAGCAAGGGGGTTGAGCATTTTCAGAATCAATTCATCATACAGCAAAAAAACATAAGCGATCTGAGGCATGCGGTAAAAAATTATGTAACGGGGCTGAGCAATGACGCAAAAGATCATGGCGGTCATGTGGATGCGATCTTTATAACACAGGGTGAAAGTTTAAAAGAACGCTATGAACAACTTGAACAGATCATGAACAGCCTGCGACATGAGTTCAATGATTATTTGAGTAAATGGATGTAGTGGTCATCTCCAATCCCATACTACTAAGGCCCATTCATCCAATTCGTCTTTTTCCACAACGGCTGTTTCAAAACCTACTTTCTTATGAGCTCTTAATGAACGATGATTTTTAGTAGAGATCTGGGTGACAAGGAGATCAAACTTGTGGCTATATGATCTTTTATGTTGTTGATAAAGCATTTCAAAAATTCCTTTGCCGCGGCAGTCCTTAGCTACACATACCTGTCCCATTGCATAATAGCGTAAGTCGTGAAAAGATTGGTCCTTCCATTGCAAGGTTTCCAATAAAACAAACATAGATTCGATAGGAGGAAAGATATGTCTTGCTTCGTTTACAACGGTTAAAGCATAAGCAACTACTTTATCATTATCTTTTACAATTACACTGGGCGCCAGTAGATGAAATTGCTGAAGTGTTTCAAGGTCATGTTGAAAAGTGACAAAGCCCTGTGACCTCAGTTCTTCGGCAGAAATATTTTTTGGAAGATTTTGCTGCTGAAGGTCGAGGATCTGTTGGAGTTCATTTTCGCTATTTACAAGAGTTGAATGTATCATTTGCTATTTATACTCTCCAAACACACTTCTCAATTCATCTGCAATTTCACCAAGAGTAATTTTATTTTCTACGGCCTCTATTACAACAGGCATTAAATTTTCACCACTCATTGCTTTATCATTTAATTGTTGTAGTAGCTGATCAACTTTCGCCCTGTCCCTGTTATCTCTTAATCTTTTTAATTTTTCAACCTGTAAATCCCGAATGCTATCATCAATTTTTAGTGTAGAAATGGGAGCTTCTTCGTTTAATTGAAATTTATTTACTCCGACAATGATCTTCTCATTTGTTTCCACTTTTCGCTGATGCTCATAAGCACTGCGGGCAATTTCATTTTGTATGAAGCCTTCTTCAATGGCGCTTACACTGCCACCGATGGCATCAATTTTTTCAATTAGCTTCCATGCTGCTGCTTCCACTTCATTGGTCAATGTTTCTATGAAATAACTGCCTCCGAGCGGATCAACTGTATCAGGTGCGCCACTTTCAAATGCAACCACTTGCTGTGTACGTAATGCAATTCTTGCTGCTTCTTCGGTCGGTAAGCTCAAAGCTTCATCATATCCATTTGTATGCAATGATTGTGTACCACCAAGTACTGCAGCCAGGGTTTGAATAGTAACTCTCGAAATATTATTCAAAGGTTGCTGTGCTGTTAAGGTACTGCCGCCTGTTTGCGAATGAAAACGAAGCATCATTGCTTTTGGATCAGTAGCGCCAAGTTCCTTCATCATCTTTGCCCACATTCTTCTTGCCGCCCGAAACTTTGCCACTTCTTCAAATAAATTGTTATGTGCATTGAAAAAGAATGAAAGTCTTTTTCCAAAAACATTTATATCTAACCCTTTTGCCAATGCGGCTTTTACATAAGCTTTTCCGTTGCTTAGTGTAAATGCAATTTCCTGTACCGCTGTGCTTCCTGCTTCGCGAATATGATAACCACTGATCGAGATCGTATTCCATTTTGGTAATTCATGACTGCACCATTCAAATATATCAGTAACGATCCGCATAGAAGGTTTCGGCGGATAAATGTAGGTTCCTCTTGCAGCATACTCCTTCAGAATATCATTTTGTATAGTACCAGTAATTTTTTTCAGATCGGCTCCTTGTTGTTTTGCCAATGCCACATAAAGTGAAAGCAGTATAAAACCTGTAGCGTTAATTGTCATTGAGGTGGAAACATCTTCCAACTTTATCCTGTCAAACAACGCCTTCATGTCCTCTATTGAATCAATAGCAACACCGACCTTGCCAACTTCACCTTCGGCAAGCTGATGATCGCTGTCATAGCCGATCTGTGTGGGGAGATCAAAAGCAACACTTAAACCATTTACACCCTGTGATAATAAATAATGGTATCGATTATTACTTTCTTCTGCAGTGCTGAATCCGGCATATTGGCGCATTGTCCATAATTTGCCACGATACATATCGGCTTGTATACCGCGGGTAAATGGAAATTCTCCAGCCCCCCCACCCCCCGAAGGGGGGACTGCTGAAATATCACTATCAGTATAAATTTTTTTTATTTCAATGCCACTCTCTGTGTATTTTTTAAATGAGTCATTCATTCTTAGGAGTTTTAAGTCCTCCCTTCGGGAGGGTTTGGGTGGGCTGTTACTTCATCAGCTTTCTCGCTTCAAAATTCAATGCTTCCAATACAATATTGTGTAACGCTTTTTTATCTTGTGCAATGATCAGCTCCATTATTCTCTTTCCAAGATCATAGCCTTTCGCATCAGCAGGTAATGTTTGTGCAATTTGATTTATGATAAGCATATTTTGCTCTTTTAAATTATTTACGGCCTGCCATACG
>DATDCP010000099.1:0-14994 GCA_036524255.1 Chitinophagaceae bacterium | reverse complement strand
TCGCCAGTTTGGTGTTGCAGATTATCATCGTGATCATCCAAGTCAGCCAATAGTTGGAACTGAAATGGGCAGCACTGTTACTACACGAGGTATTTATGAAAAAGACAGTATCAGGGCTTATGTTCCTGACCAGGATATTACTGCGCCATGGTGGGCCAGCACTGCAGAAACATGGTGGAAGCTGGCAGCAGAAAATCCTTATTGGATGGGAGGATATGTTTGGACTGGTTTTGATTATCGTGGTGAGCCGACACCATACAAATGGCCAAATATCAACTCTCATTTCGGCATTATGGATATGTGTGGCTTTCCAAAAAATATTTATTACTATTATCAAAGTTGGTGGACCGATAATGATGTATTGCATATTTCGCCACATTGGAACTGGAGAGATAAAAGAAACCAACCAATTGATGTTTGGGTAAACACAAATGCAGATGATGTTGAGTTGTTTTTAAATGGAAAGAGCTTGGGTAAGAAAGATATGCCTCGTAACAGTCATTTGCAATGGACAGTGAATTATCAACCCGGAACACTGGAGGCGGTTGCGTATAAAAAAGGAAAGAAGTTAACAACTAAAGTGGAAACAACAGGCACGCCAACTGAAATAGTAATGACTCCTTATAAAACAACGATGCTTGCAGATGGAAAAGATATATGTGTAATTAATTTGAGTGTTGTAGATCAGCAGGGCCGTGAAGTTCCTGATGCTGATAATATGATCAAGTTTGTTATTAAAGGGCCCGGGAAAATTATTGGTGTTGGCAATGGTGATCCAAGTAGTCACGAACCTGATAAATGCGTTGATGATATGTGGCAGAGAAGTTCATTTAATGGAAAATGCCAGGTGCTTGTTCAGTCAACTAAGGAACTGGGCACTATTCATTTTGAAGCGAAGGCTGCAGGATTATGGACAGGGTCAACAGATATTGTTACCGTTTCTCCCGGAAGTGTTTCTACTATTAATATTGATAAGACGTATGAGTTAAAAGGCGAAGCAGCTAAACCAAGAGAAGTAACAAAGATGGTTGGCGCTGATATTTCTTTTTTACCACAGCTTGAAGACAGGGGAATGAAGTTTAGTGATAACGGCGTGCAAAAAGATGCAATAGCAATAATGAAAGATCATGGCTTTAATTATATACGCCTAAGAATTTTTAATGACCCTGCAAGAGATAGCGGCTATTCTCCAAAAAAAGGTTTTTGTGATCTGGAACATACAAAGCAAATGGCGAAAAGAGTAAAAGCTGCAGGAATGAAATTTCTTCTTGACTTCCATTATAGTGATTATTGGGCCGATCCCGGAAAGCAATACAAACCAGCAACATGGCTAAATTTATCGTTCACTGATCTGAAGCAAGCATTATTCGATTACACAAAAAAAGTGATCCAGGAATTAAAAGATCAGGGCACGACACCTGATATGGTACAAGTAGGTAATGAAATAAATCATGGAATGGTTTGGCCGGAAGGCAATGTAAGTAATGTTGACAGTATGTCGCAATTGATCGCTGCAGGTATTGCTGCGGTAAAAGCAGTTGATCCTGCTATTATCATTATGGTGCATGTGGCATTAGGCGGACAAAATGATGAAACTGTATTTTTCTATGATCAGATGATGAAGCGCAATATTCATTTTGATGTGATCGGGCTTTCTTACTATCCGAAATGGCATGGTACACTGGATGATCTTCGTGATAATATGAATGATCTTTTAAGAAGATATGATAAAGATATTATCGTTGTCGAGTATTCGGCAAAAAAGCAGGAAGTAAACAAGTTGGCGTTCGAATTACCTCGCGGAAAAGGGAAGGGCACTTGTATTTGGGAACCATTGAGTACATGGGAAAAGATATTTGATACCGATGGTAAAGCAAATGATCTTATGAAGGTGTATGATGAGATAAGTAAAAAGTATTTAAGCGGAAATTGATTTATAGCATCCTTTTTTTTAAAAAATGTGTATACCGATGAGAAATAACCTGAGGAACTTTTACTTGCTTTTGACAATTCTGTTCTTTCAGTCATGCAACAACAATGATGATAAAAAAGAAATAAGCCAACAAGACTGGGAATCGTTGTTCAATGGTAAAGATCTTACCGGCTGGGATATTAAGATAAAGGATCATCCTTTGAATGAGAATTATAAAAATACTTTTCGAATTGACGATAGAATGATACGTGTAGTTTATAATGAGTACGAAAAATTTGATAACCAGTTCGGCCATCTCTATACACAAAAACCCTATTCGTATTATAGATTAAAACTTCAGTACAGGTTTGTTGGAGATCAACTCAGCGACGCCCCGGATTGGGCAGACAGAAACAGTGGTGTAATGCTTCATTCACAATCTGCACAAAGCATGAACCTGCATCAAAGCTTTCCCGTATCATTAGAGATGCAATTTCTTTGTGGCAATGGAAATGACACTGTTCCGACTGGCAATGTATGTACGCCGGGTACTTTTATTACTTATGAAGGAAACCCTTTTTTAGACCATATCAAAAATTCAAATAGCAAAACCTATTTAAAAAATGAATGGATAAATGCGGAAGCTGAAGTATATGGTGATTCATTGGTGCGTCATATTATTAATGGTGATACAGTTCTTACTTATACCAATGCTATGATCGGTGAAGGGTTTGTAAGCAAAACAAATAATTGGAGCTGGGCTAATATCACAGACTCATTATTTTGGATAAATAAGGCCAATACTCCGTTGGTAGAAGGCCATATTGCTTTGCAAGCTGAAAGTCAGCCCATCGATTTTCGCAGAATAGAGATACTCGATCTTGTGGGCTGTACCGATCCCAAAGCAAAAAATTATAAAACTTACTATATCAAATCCGATAATAGTCAATGTAAGTATTAGGATATCCTTTTTAGTAACTTGAATAAAATGTATTGGAGATGAAAACCACAATTGTAACTGGTGCTTCAGGTAATATGGGACAAGCAGTGATAAAAAAATTTATTGATGAAGGGTATAAAGTGATCGGAACAGTTGTTCCTAACGATCCAGTTCCAATGGATTTTCCTGCAGATAAGTTAGATAAAGTGATTGTTGACCTGATAAATGAAGATGATTCAGCAAAGTTTGTAAATGATGTTACTTCAAAATATGGTTCTGTTGATGCGGCGGTCTTAACCGTTGGCGGTTTTGCGATGGGTTCAGTTGCAGAAACAAAAACAAGTGATATTGCTAAACAATACAAACTGAATTTTGAAACAGCCTATAATGTAGCAAGACCCGTGTTTACGCAAATGCTGAAACAAAACAACGGAAGAATTTTTATTATTGGCTCGAAACCTGGCCTGAGCGCTGCGAACAGTAAAGGAATGGTAGCCTATGGTTTAGCAAAATCACTCATCTTTCGTCTTGCGGAATTAATGAATGCAGAAGCCAAAGGGACGAATGTTGTTGTTTCTGTTATTGTACCAAGCACAATTGACACTCCACAAAATCGTAAATCAATACCGGATGCTGATCCCACTAAATGGGTGAAGCCAGAAGCGATCGCAGATGTTATATATTTCTACTGCACCGATGAAGCAGCTGTGCTGAGAGAACCGGTGATCAAAGTGTATAATAATTCTTAAATAGAGGGAAACAAAAAGATTGCTGAAAATAAAAGCGACTTGCTTTAGGCATCACACGCCATATTTTATTTCATAGCGCCTTTTGTAACTATTCAGTTCTTTCACGGGAGCTTTACTAAATAAATTACTGGCGATATTCAACAGCCTGCTTAATATTTTTTGTTTTTGCTGGGTATCAGAAGGAAGATCAAACATCTTTTCATCGATGAATGGGTTCTCACTGTACTGCAGTATCATTTCGTCAAGAGTAAGGTTTGTGCTCATAAAAAAAGTTTTTAAGATTGGATCTATAGAAAGCGTTAAAAAAACCGTGCCAACTCTGAAAAACCTTTGTCAACAAAATAAGAATCTTGTGTAATGCTTTTTCGATCATTCAATTCTCCCGGCATCACATTTGCAACCTTTACAGTAAAACCGGATATATGAAAAAGATATTTCTTATTATGGCATTAAGTGTTTCATTATTAGCAATACAATCATGTGATAATGATAATACTGAGAAGACAGATGAAAAAACATTAAGCTCTACTGACGTCCCTTCATCGGTTCAAACAGCTTTTAGTGCAAAATATTCCACAGCTACTGATGTAAAATGGGAAGATGCTCATGAGAATAACATACAGACATATAAAGCAAAATTCACGGTGAATGGAAAAAAAATGAAAGCGGAATTTGATTCTAGCGGAGGATTTGTAAAAGAAGAGGAAGATAATTAACAGGCAATCTTGACATAAATACGCCGGATCCTATGAGTGGTTAAAGGATGCATAGAAATATGCATCCTTTTTCTTTTCCGATAGGCAACCTTTCAGTAAGATTTATATTCTATCTTCTGTATTTTTGATCTCCACCTTTGTTTAAAAATTTAGAGATGAAAAAAACAATTTTATTTGCCGGTTTTTTTATTCCAGCGATCCTTTTAACTTCTAAATTCCAGGATAAAAACCTCCAGGAAAGCATGAAACGGGGTAAAGAAGTTTATATGATCCATTGCCAGAATTGCCATATGGAGAATGGGGAAGGGATGGAAGGTGTAAACCCTCCGCTGGCAAAAACAACTTACCTAAAAGATACTAAAAAGAATATCGGTATTATTTTAAATGGGCAAACAGGGGAAGTAACTGTAAATGGAAAAAAATATAATGCCATCATGAACCCCCTAAATTATCTCGATGATAAACAAGTTGCAGATGTGTTAAATTATGTTCGCAATAGCTGGGGGAATAAATATCCTATTGTAACTCCGGCCCAGGTAAAAACAGAAAGAGAAAAACCCGCAAAAACGAATTGATGCGGGTTTACAAATAAAACTTTTTACTTCTTATACTTCGTTAATATCAAAAGGTAGTTTTCTTATTCTTTTTCCTGTTAGGTCAAAGATCGCATTGCATAGTGCTGGTGCAAATGGCGGCAACGCCGGTTCTCCAACACCACCTGGCTTTTCATCGTTGTCCATAATATGCACTTCTATTTCCGGGATGTCTGTTATACGAGGCATTTTGTATTGATGGAAGTTAGTTTCCACTGCTTTACCATCCATGAAATGTGTTTCATGAACAGCGGCAGCGCCATAAGCCATCACAATACTTCCTTCTACCTGGGCACGAACAATATCCGGGTTTACATACCAACCACAATCCATTACTGCCCACACTTTATCGATCTTTATTTTACCATCTGCTTTTTTGGAAACTTTCACTACTTCGCCTACAATGCTTTTGAAGCATTCAGTGATCGCTACACCATAACCCTGGTATTTCCCTTTAGAACCCCAGCCACTCACATCACGTAGTTTTTCCGCAAGCAAGCGATATCTTTCATTTGAAAAATGATTCATACGAAACTCCAATGGATCTTTGCCAGCTTTGAGCGCCAATTCATCCATAAAACTTTCATAGGCAAATCCATTCGTTGATGAATACACGGAGCGCCACCACATCACTGGTATTGGCGATTCCGTTGGTACATCACCAAAACTATAGTGCGGAATATTTTCGAAATAAGTTTCTAAAAAACCTTCAGTAGTGCTGGTATTAAAAGCACTCCTGTCAGGATTTGGTGACCATTGATGATCCATATTTTGCGCCGCCATCTTTGCCTGGAAAGAATTTATCTTTTCACCATCTATGCTTCCTTTACATTCATATACGGCGCCTGGTCGAAATGGTCCCTGTGTCATATCGTCTTCTCTTGTCCAAACGACTTGCACAGGTGCGTTCATTTCTTTTGAAAGCAACACCGGTTCATACGTATAATCCGTAAATGCTTTTCTACCAAAGCCACCGCCCAGGAAAGTCATATTCACTTTTACATTTTCAGGATTTAGTTTCAATCTTCCGCTAATATCACGTTGAACCCAGTCAGGTGCTTGTATCGGTCCCCATACCTCAACTTTATCTCCCAGCACATGTGCGGTACATGTTAACGGTTCCATGCAAGCATGCGCTTCGTAAGGAGTTTCATAAATGGCTTCAACTTTGTTTTCTGTTCTTTGAAAAACGCCATCTGCATTGCCCCCTGATCGTTGAGACAAAGCATGTTTCTTCAAGTCCTCTTTCATCCTCGCATAAAGTTGGTCGGTATTCAAACGCTCAATACGCATATCATCCCATTCAACCTTTAATGCTTTCCGTCCTTCCAATGCAGCCCATAGTGAATCTGCGATCACTGCGACACCTTCTCTTTCATATGCAAACACCGGGGCTGATGTTTTCAATACTTTTTTTACGCCAGCCACTTTCATTGATGCGGAATCATCAAAGCCCTTCACTTTTCCTTTAAAGCGAGGATTCCGTTCGATAACAGCATACAGCATTCCCGGAAGTTTTACATCCAAACCGAATTCCGCTTTACCATTTATTTTATTGGGGATGTCTTGTCTTGGTAATGGCTTACCTATGATCTTGTATTCTTCACGCCTTTTAAGTTTTACTTCTTTTGGAGGAGTAAGTTTTGATGCATCTTCAACCAATTCACCATAACCCAATTTTTTACCAGTTGGTTTATGAATAACAAAACCATTCTCAGCGTAACAATCATTTTTACTTACGCTCCATTTTTTTGATGCAGCTTCTATCAGCATTTCTCTTGCTGTTGCACCGGTTTGCAATAAAGTTTTATAAGCTCCACGAACAGTCGAGCTTCCACCGGTCACCTGGCTACCGAATTTAGATGGATGACCCTGTGCAAATGCAATATTTACATTATCCAACGACACTTCAAGCTCTTCAGCGATCATTTGAGGAACCGTCTGGAAAGAACCTTGTCCCATTTCAGAACGATGATTCAATATTGACACCTTGCCAGTTTTATCGATCGATATCCATGCAGTAAGTTCAATACCTTGTTCAACGGCTTTTTGAGCAGTAAGAATTTCTGCTGCTTCATTTGCTAAACCAGGCATTGCATAACCGATAGTTAATGCAGCGCCGGTCATTCCGCTAATGCGGATAAAATTTCTGCGTGATAAATTTTTATCTGTGGTTTGCATAAATCAATTTTTATTAGTTAGAAGCCTTGGCCATAATTTGAGCAGCCGCTTTAATTGCTTTGCGAATACGTGGATAAGTTCCGCAACGGCAAATATGTCCGACCAGCGCATTATCAATATCCTGGTCAGTAGGATTGGGGTTTTTCTTCAACAAAGCTGCAGCAGCCATGATCTGTCCACTTTGGCAATAGCCGCATTGAGGCACTTGTTCTGCCAACCATGCTTTTTGCACCGCATGAGTATTGTCTTCCGAAAGACCTTCAATAGTTGTGATCGTTTGTTTTGCAGCAGATGCGACAGGCAATGTGCAGGAACGAACAGGGTTGCCATTTATATGTACAGTGCATGCACCGCATTGCGCCATG
This sequence comes from Chitinophagaceae bacterium, assembly GCA_036524255.1. Lineage (GTDB taxonomy): Bacteria > Bacteroidota > Bacteroidia > Chitinophagales > Chitinophagaceae > VBAS01. Next base: position 7,538 of record DATDCP010000099.1, on the reverse strand, counting down.
CCGCAACCATATTTGGTCCCATGTAAGCCTGCTAATTCACGAATGACCCAAAGCAAAGGCATTTTGGGATCTGCTTCTACTTTATAAGTTTTTCCATTAATGGATAAATTGTAAGATGCCATAAGAATTAGTTTGATAAAATAGACTATTAAGTTACGAATTACACGATTTACTCGTAGGAAATTATTTTAATGGCCCATCCCCACAAATCATTTTGAATATTGAAGAAGCTTCTAAAGCCCTTCCGGGAGGGAAGGGGAGAAATAGTTTTATATTTGATATTGGAAAAATATTTTATAAAATAGATAATCAATTTAAGTTCCCCCTTCGGGAGACAGGGGCTTATGAAAGAAATTCGTGATATTATAAAGGCATTTGATGAAGCTCAGAAATTGGGAAAACAAACAGCTTTGGCAACGGTAGTACATGTCGAAGGTTCATCTTATAGAAGACCAGGAGCCAGGATGTTGATAGAAGATGATGGGCAATTAACGGGGGCTATTAGTGGCGGTTGCTTAGAAGGCGATGCTTTACGCAAAGCCCTGTTGGTAAGGACCGAGAAAAGATCAAGACTTGTTACGTATGATACAACGGACGATGATGATGCAAAATTTGGAGTCGGACTTGGTTGTAATGGTATTATTCAGGTGCTGATAGAGCCTATTGATGTTTCAAATCCTAATAACCCAATTCAATATTTGAAAAAAGTAAATGAGAAAAGACAAGGAGCAGCATTAGTTACTTTATTTTCTCTCCAGGATAGAAAAGACCCTCAATATGGAACCTGTTTGTTATTGAAAGAGGATGGAGATCTTGTTCAACATGTTCCTGTTTTAAAAGATGTTTTACTTGCTGATGCGAATGAAGCATTGATCATTCAAAACTCTTGTTTTAAAAATTATACTTCGGATGATCACAACATCACAGCCTTTATTGAAGTGATAAAGCCACCGGTTTCAATTATTATTATTGGCGCAGGAAATGATGTAGTGCCAGTAGTGAACACGGCCGACATTCTTGGTTGGGAAACAACAGTGGTAGATGGAAGAGCTAATTATGCAAAACAGGAAAGATTTGTGAGTGCCTGCCAGGTGTTGGTAGCAAAACCTGAAAATGTGTTGGAACAAATTTCTATTGATGAACATTCTGTGTTCCTGCTAATGACTCACAATTATAATTATGATATGGCTATGTTACGCCAATTGCTGGGGAAAAATGTAGCATACATTGGAATGTTGGGCCCAAAGAAAAAAAGAGAACGAATGCTAAATGAATTGAAAGACGAAGGATTAAATTTTACAGAGCTACAACTTTCAGTGCTTCATAGTCCTGTTGGACTTGATATCGGCGCTGAAACCGCTGAAGAAATTGCCTTATCTATTTTGTCAGAGATCAAAGCATTTTTTGCAAACAAAGATGTTCAATCATTGCGAACCATTAAAGAAGTGATACACCCACGGTCAGCCACTATAATTCAAGAAGTGAAACTAACTTCTAAATCATAAAATAAGTTGTTATCTGCTGATTACATAGTGAACAGTTGTGGCATAGTTATTCTTGCAGCCGGTGCATCCACACGTTTGGGAAAACCAAAACAACTGCTTCAGTACCGGGGAAAAACTTTACTGGCTCATGCTATAAGTGAGGCAGTAAATTCAAACGCTGATGCTGTTGTTGTTATACTTGGCAAAGATGCAAACCTTTTTAAAAAAGAGATAGATGAAAGAAAAGTTCGTGTTGCTGTAAATTCATCTTGGGAGGAGGGAATGGCATCTTCAGTTCGCTTGGGATTAGATACTTTATTTAATGCTAAACCATATATTGATGCAGTGATCTTCATGGTTTGTGATCAACCCCATATGTCATCATCCATACTAAATGAATTGATAAAAACCCAGCAAAAGACAACCAAACAAATTGTTACCTGTAATTATGGAGATTCAATGGGCCCACCCGCTCTTTTTCATAAAAAATATTTTGAGGACCTGGTGAAATTATCCGGAGATGCCGGTGCCAGGAAGATCATACAGAAAAACATGAATGATGTGGCAACTATATTATTTCCGGAGGGAGACATAGATATTGATACTGAGGAAGATTATGAAAATCTGAAAAATTCATAACCCCCCGATCATTTATCCGTTTGCAGCTTTTCTATTTCACGGTCAAGATTTGCAAAGAATTGCTTAGTTAACATTTCCGTGACACCACCTAGAAATCTTTGACCCATCGTGCTCATTAACCCACTGATCGTTACTTCACCACCAAAAGCAACTTCAGTTTCATTACCAGATATTGGCGTCAATTCGATCTTCATAACAGAATTGACAGTGCCAATTTTATTATGTTGCTGAGCTTTGAGAGTAAATGATCTTTGGTGGCTTATATCCTCCATTTGCATATCACCGGTAAACTCGCCACTAACAGGTCCAAATTTTACTTCCAGTACAGATCTGTATGTATTCTCCCCCGTCTTTTCCAGTTTTGAAATGCCGGGAACAATTTTTGGAAGTATTTCTATATCCATTAGCATATTCCATAAGGTTACGGAATCTGTTTCTACACTACGCTTTCCTTTAAGCTCCATGCCTATTATGTATTAATTCATGCAGTATACTTAAAACTGCTGAATTTTTGCATTGTCTAAACGGTTTTTACGAATCAAAGACAGAATTAATTAAGCTTAGCTGGTCAGGAATTGATAAATTTGTTATTCGCCTAAATCCAGGAAATGATCGTTGATAAATATAACAGGGTTCATAACTATCTCCGTATTTCACTCACGGATAATTGCAATCTGCGTTGTTTTTATTGCATGCCGGAAGAGGAGTATGAATTTACACCTGCTTCAAAGCTGATGCAGAAAGATGAGATTGAAACCCTGTCAAAGATATTTGTCGATCTTGGTGTAAATAAAATAAGACTAACCGGCGGCGAACCTTTAGTAAGAAAAGATGCTGGAGATATAATAAGATCTTTATCAAAGCTGCCGGTCAAATTAACCATCACCACCAACGGATCAAGACTGCATGAGTTTGTAGATATTCTCGAAGAGTCCGGAGTTCATTCCCTGAATATCAGTTTAGATACTTTACAACCGGAAAAATTCAATCTCATAACAAGAAGGGATCAGTTTCAACAGGTGTATGATAATATCCAGCTTTTATTGAAAAGAAATTTTCATGTAAAAGTGAATACGGTTGTGATGAAAGGTCTAAATGATAGCGAGATCAATGATTTTGTAGAATGGACAAAAGAGCAACCGGTACATGTGCGTTTTATTGAGTTCATGCCTTTTACCGGGAACAGGTGGACAAGCAATAAAGTATTTACCATGCAGCAGATGCTGGAAATCATCCGGGAAAAATATGATGTAACAAGGTTGCAGGATGAAAAAAATGATACGGCAAAAGGTTACCAGGTAGCGGGTCACAAAGGAACTTTCGCTATTATAAGCACCATGAGTTCAAATTTTTGTGGCGATTGTAATCGTATCCGGTTAACTGCCGATGGAAAAATGAAGAATTGTTTATTTGCTGAAAAGGAAACTGATCTGTTATCTGCACTGCGAAGAGGAGAAGATGTTGTTCCGTTGATCCATCAGAATATTCGTAGCAAAGCTAAAGAGCTCGGCGGTCAGTTCACTGCAGATTTCGAGCATCTTCATCCGGAAGAAATTCATAATCGGAGCATGATAACTATTGGAGGATAGCCCTCTGTCCCCTAATGGGGAACTTAGATAGAACAAACTTTCATGAAATGATCTCGGTTACAGAAGCAAAAAAAATAATCTCAGAAAATGTTTCTTCACTTGAGCCAATGACCTTGCCATTGCAGGAATCAGCTGGTTTGATATTAGCAGAAGATGTATATGCTTCATTGGACATTCCTGCTTTTCCCCAATCATCAATGGATGGCTATGCGTTTTCTTTTGAAGGCTGGAAGAAACACAAAAAATTAAAGATAGCAGGCGAAGTCGCAGCGGGGAGCAAAGAAACATTTACACTTGAACCAAAAAATACTGTTCGAATTTTTACTGGTGCAGCTGTTCCTGCAGGTGCCGATACTGTAATAATGCAGGAAAAAATTCAAATTGAAAATGGAGAATTGAAAATCGAAGATGAAACACTTCAACAAGGAACAAATGTTCGAGCCCAAGGTTCGGAAATAAAAACCGGTGAATTAGCATTACAAAAAGAGAATGTTTTATCTCCAGCAGCAATTGGTTTTTTAGCTGGCCTTGGTATAACTGATCTAAAAGTTTATCCCAACCCTTCAATAACAATAATTATTACAGGCAATGAATTACAATGGCCGGGTATACCTTTGCAATATGGACAGGTGTACGAATCAAATTCTTTTGGATTAAAGGCAGTTTTGCAGCAATTACATATTAATGATATTAAAATCCTATATGCAACGGATAAGCCTGAAATTGTTACAGAAACATTGAAAAAGGCATTGCAACAAAGTGATGTGGTTTTGGTAACCGGGGGTATTAGTGTTGGTGATTATGATTTTGTATTGCAAGCCGCAACAGAATGTGGCGTTGAAAAATTATTTCATAAAATAAAACAACGACCCGGTAAGCCATTATATTTTGGAAGAAAGGAAAACAAATTGGTTTTTGGATTACCTGGTAATCCATCCTCTGTTTTAAGTTGTTTTTATCAATATGTGACCTCTGCGTTGGAAAAATTATCTAAAAGAAAAATTGGATTACAAACTTTACAAGCTCCCTTGGAAAAACCCTTTAAGAAAACCGCAGGGTTGACCCATTTTCTCAAAGGTTTTTATAATGGTAAAACAGTAGCGCCGTTGGATGCACAGGAATCATATCGTCTCAGCTCATTTGCCAAAGCCAATTGTCTTATCGAGGTTGATGAAGACACAACAACTTTAAAAGAAGGTGAGTTGGTTGGTGTATATTTATTGCCACAATAATATTTGGTGGAATCTATCGTCCTTTTTTACATACTCTTATTTCTTGTAGCGTTTCTGTATTCATCCGTTGGGCATGGTGGCGCAAGCGGTTACCTGGCCTTGATGGCCCTTTTCAGTATTACACCGGATGTAATGAAACCGACTGCCTTATTGCTGAATCTTTTTGTATCACTTACGTCTTTTATTCAATTCTATCGCGGCAAACATTTTAACTGGAAAATATTTTTGCCATTTGCGATTACATCGGTGCCAATGGCTTTTGTTGGTGGGTTGATAAATGTAGATGATAACGTTTATAAAAAAATACTGGGTATATTATTGATAATACCAATCATACGATTTTTATTTTTTGCAAATATCAAGGTAGAGGAAATAAGAAAGTCAAACTTCGTTTTATCGCTGATCATCGGTGCTGCTATTGGTTTTCTTTCAGGCCTGATCGGCATTGGTGGCGGAATTATCTTATCGCCTCTTTTACTGTTATTAAAGTGGTCAGATATGAAGCAGACCGCTGCGATAAGTGCAATTTTCATTTTTGTCAATTCATTGTCAGGTCTTGCGGGGCAATTACAAAAAGGAATTAATTTCAGTGCTGATATGTATGCCTATGTTGCTGTGGCTTTTGTCGGTGGAATTTGCGGGGCATATTTTGGTTCGTTGAAGCTCAAGCAGGATTTTTTAAAATACTTATTAGCTGTCGTTTTGATAATAGCAGCCTATAAGTTATTATTTACAAATGCGTAAACTAAACTTTGTGAGATCGTTCCTTGTTATAATTTTTACTTTCGCAGGTTTTTTGTTGATTGCTCAAAAACCAATTCCGACAACTGAAAATTTTTCTATCGAAGGGAAAGTAAAGAAGGAAATGATGGTTTCCTTAGCTGATCTTTCTTCTTACAAAACTTATTCAATTGACAGTATTGTTATCACTAATCATCTTGGGGAAAGAAGAAGTACTTTGAAAAATGTTAAGGGAATTTTATTGAAGGATATTTTGAGTAAAGTGGAAATAGATGCAGAAACCCCAAGAATGCTGAGTGAATATTATTTTGTCTGTATTGCAACTGATAACTATAAAGCTGTTTTTTCCTGGAATGAAATTTTTAATAGTGCAACAGGTAACTCAGTTTACATACTTACAGGGCATGATGGAAAACCAGCATCAGCATTGGATAACAGGATCGCACTTGTTTCACCAAAAGATGAAATGACTGGGCGCAGATATGTAAAAGGATTGCAGAAGCTAGTTATCGAGAGAGTTAAATAAATTTCGAAGCGATCGGTGCAGGCAACCCATCCATGCTCACCCTATTTTTTTCTTTCTTGTATTCTTCAAGACCGTCTTCGCCTTTCTTTTCGGCCCATTTTATTGCATGATCACGTTCACCGGTGTATTCAAAATAGGGAATTCCAAAACCGCAGGATGATTTTACTTTAGAAATGTCAGCAACGATTATCTGCCTGGTAGCAGGAAGAATTGTAAACTGTTTAGATAATTCCTCCCATTCGGCATCTCCTGGTAAAACAGTTCTGCCTCTTCCATAAAGTCTTAAAATTTTCGGTGGTCCATCAAAAGCACAAAACATAAAAGTGATACGACCGTTTTCCAGGAGATGGGCAGAGGTTTCATTGCCGCTTCCAACAATATCAAGGTAACCGACCCTGGTTGACGAAAGGACCCGAAAGCAATCAAACCCCTTTGGAGAAAGATTGATATGACCTTCTTCATTAAGGGGGGCTGTAGTTACAAAAAACAAATGCTGATCCTCGATAAAACTCTTGTGTTCAGCAGTAATTTCTTCCATTTCCTTACCCATAAATGTCTCTTTGGGCAAAGATAATTCTAAGTAAATTTGTTATCCAGTTATTATTTTATGAGTGTAAAAATTATTTTGTTTGGCAAGCTTGCAGATATAGCCGGGGGTTCTGTATCAGTGGATAATGTTGCAGACACTGATAGTTTGATAAATGTTTTGCACAAAGATCATCCTGAATTCACTAAAACGAAATATTTGATAGCAGTAGATAAGCAGGTAATTAAGGAAAACACTGTTTTAAATAAAAAAAGCACGGTGGCATTATTGCCCCCTTTTTCAGGCGGATAAAAATGAGTGATCAGAATTTATATGAACGTTATCATCGCCAGATCATCTTACCCGAATTTGGTGAGGAAGGCCAACGAAAGTTGCTAAAGGCAAAAGTATTGGTGATCGGAGCCGGTGGTTTGGGCTGTCCTGCCTTGCAATATCTCGTTGCTGCTGGCATTGGTACGATCGGAATAGTGGACGATGATACAGTTGCATTAAACAATCTTCATCGCCAGGTCTTGTATTCGGTAAATGATATTGGATCATCAAAAGCGGAAAGAGCAGTGAAAATTTTACAAGGATTAAATCCTGAAATAAAAATTATTGCTTACCACGAACGACTCCACAATCAAAATGCATTAATACTCTTCGATGAATTTGACATTGTCATTGATGGGACTGATAACTTTTCTACACGTTATATGATCAATGACGCCTGTGTGTTATTGAATAAGCCATTGGTGTATGGAGCCATTTCACAATTTGAAGGACAAGTAAGTGTTTTCA
>DATDCP010000098.1:0-9593 GCA_036524255.1 Chitinophagaceae bacterium | reverse complement strand
GTTGGATAAATGAGGCAACCTTTACTGGCGAGGCCAGCCGCCGTCTTTTTAACAGGTACAACGGTAATCAACTGTTGTTTGTCCTTAACCTCTATGCTTCGGTGATAGAAGGTTTTACAATAACTATGGGACTCAAAATTGAAGACAGGCTTATGAATCAATTGCCAGTTGATGCAAAAAGTGAAATGTCTGTTCTCAATTGGCTTAAACAAACTCCAGCCCTTCCGGTTAGTAACGCTTACTAATATGAAAATTCTCAATCGTTATTCACGCAGCACAACCAGGTATTGTATCGTTTCAGAAAAAAATGAAATACTTTGCTGTTTATAGAAACTGCAAATCAAGTAGTCCGCACTTCCGATGGTAAACTTAATGGTGTACGACATTTCAGCTTTCAGTTTACCAACTGCTGCAATACATCATTTACAAATCTGATACTGCTATTGCAAAAACCCAGGGGCAAGTTCAGCCCGGTCATCTCACATATCCGGTTGTTGGCGAAAAAGTTTAGATTTGATAAGTAATTTATTTGAACACCAACGTCGTAATGCAATTGCCCGAGCCTGCGGAAAAAGAGTAAGGCATTTACCGGTGAGGGATCAGTTAAAAACAATGTAGTATTAGTCGGAATACACGAAGAGGAACAGTGCATTCCAGAATTTTATAGAGGTGATAAACAGAAATTACAAATCCGTAGCTTAGGTTTTCGTCTTTATCTATCATAATTAATATAGCTACGATAAATAATAAGGAGTAATTCTTTTATAAACATAATAATGTCACTACTAAAGCAGCATATGATAAAGTCAATTAGTATTTTCTGCTCAATCATTTCTTTATTTATAAGTGGGTTTTTATTCGCCCAGACAAATACAACCAACATTGTTATTACAACGGCAGATATTGAAAAAGCAGGAACTTCTATTCCGGCTTCAGCCATTGGAGAGCCGGTAGGTTCGGTAAAACTTTATGCTCCGCGTTGGATAGACGCCACGACAACGACTCCGGCCCATGCAATTGTTGAAGGCTCTATTATGCCGGTTGATCCCAATGGATGGCCTATTAATTTTAGAATATTGCTTCCGGCAAATTGGTCATTGAGAAGTATGCAGCAGGGAGGAGGAGGCATGAATGGTACGCTGGGAATAGGAGGACCAGGTGCTGGTTCTGCACTTAGTAAAGGCTTTGCTATTTACGGTAGCGATGGAGGCCATCAGTCTGCGGGAAGAATGGGTCCGCAAACCAAACCATTGGCAACAGGGCCTGCTACAGGTGATGAATGGGCTTTGAATGAAGAAGCCATGAAAAATCTTGCCTACATGCAAATGAAAAAAACGCATGATGCGGCCATGGTCATCATGGAAAGGCTGTATGGCAAAAGACCTGCGTACAACTATTATGTTGGAGGTTCACAAGGAGGACGTGAAGCATTAACTGTTGCACAACGTTATCCTGCGGACTATGATGGCATCATCGCCAATGTTCCTATCGTTAACTTTTCAACCCTGATGCTTGCTCCTGTATTGGTGCGCATACAGGAAAAACCAATGGAGAACTGGATAACACCGGCAAAAATTAAAACTATTACATCAGAGTTCTTACGCCAGTGTGATGCGCTTGATGGAATTTCAGACGGCATTATCAATAATTACATGGTTGCCCGTGCCATCTTTAATGTAAAAGACGGCGTCGGTCCTAAGGAACCCTGGAAAAGATTGAGAGTTCCAAATGGAATGGATCCAAACCCGAAGGATACGACTGCGAATGCAAAACTTACCGATGGACAAATTAAAACTCTCGAATTTGTTTACAGTCCTTACACTTTCAAAACAGCATTAGCCAATGGCGTTAAATCATTCGGAATGTGGTTGCCGAATACAACACCATCCGACTTTGGAATGATTGCCGGCTCCCGTTACAAAGGACAGGAGGGTGCAACCGACAATGCAGCGTTTTTCCAGCATCTTGGTATTTTAGGAGTTACAGGATTTTTGATGCAAGATCTTAAAGTGAATTCACTTGACTATGTGGAAGGCGGACGCTGGAACAAACGCAGAGAAGAAATATCCGCCTGGTTTGATGCGACCAACCCTGACCTTTCCGCATTTTATAAAAGAGGTGGAAAAATGATCATCACCATTGGTCTTATGGACAATCTTGCTTCGGATGGAGCACAGCTCGATTATTATCAGTCTTTGATTGATAAAATGGGAAGAAAAAAAATAGATGAATTTGCAAGATTGTTTGTTGTGCCGCAAGGCGGACACGGGTTAAGTGGCAAAAGTTATACTATTAACGGTGAAGGAAAACCGGTTGAAGTTAGAAACATTGCAAGTCCAAACGGAAATGATAATATTGACTTGCTTGTAGCATGGGTAGAAAAAAAACAGTTGCCTGCCAAAACCCTGGTTGTGGATGAAAAAGGCCGGATCGGTACCGAAACTAATGTGAAGGGGTATTTGCTTTGCTCCTATCCAAACTATCCGAGGTATGTGAGCGGAGCTGTTGATCATGTTTCTTCTTATGTTAGTGCTGCTCCGGATCTGAAATCGTTAAAAAAATAAATAGCAATTTTTTGAATGAAAATAATCATTGCAGGTGCCGGCATTGGTGGCCTTTCAACAGCATTGTATCTCCACAAGACTGGCTTCGACGTACATGTATATGAATCTGCCAAAGAAATAAAGGCTTTAGGAGTTGGCATTAATTTATTGCCGCATGCAGTTCGTGTATTAACAAACCTTGGATTACACAATGAATTGAACAAAGTTGCCGTAACCACAAGTGAACTGGTTTATTTCAACAAATTCGGACAAAAAATATGGCAGGAGCCAAGAGGACAATTTGCCGGTTATAAATGGCCGCAGTATTCTGTACACCGGGGTACATTACAAATGATTTTTTCAGAAGCGGTAAAAAAAGAATTAGGAGAGAAACACATTCATACAGCACACACATTACAACATTGTGAAAATACCGGCAATGGTGTAGAAGCAACTTTTATTGATAAAGAAACAAAAGAGTTTATCACAACTGTGCAAGCGGATGTGCTGATTGGTGCAGATGGCATTCACTCTGTTGTACGCAAACAATTATATCCCGATGAAGGAGCTACAAGGTTTTCAGGTATTATGCTGCATCGGGGTATTACCCGGGCAAAGCCTTTCCTTTCTGGTTCTTCCATGATCATGGCAGGATATCCGGCGCAAAAATTTGTAGCTTACCCCATCACACCTGATTTAGATGAAAATGGCAATCAGTTGATCAACTGGATCGCAGATCTAATACCTGGCATCGAAAAAAATATTCCTGTACAAGATTGGAACAAGAAAGCGGATAAACAAAAATTGCTTTCAGCTTTTCATTCCTGGAAATTTGATTGGTTAGATGTACCTGCACTTATCAGCGAAGCAGAAGCCGTATATGAATTTCCTATGTCCGATCGGGATCCACTTCCGAAATGGTCATTTGATCGCATCACACTATTAGGAGATGCAGCACATCCTATGTATCCTATTGGTTCCAACGGTGCTTCACAGGCAATTCTGGATGCTGAAAGTTTAACGCATGCATTTCAAACGAATGAAGATCCAACTGCAGCTCTTCATCAGTATGAGAGTGAAAGGCTGCCTGCTACAACGAACATTGTGCTGCAAAACCGGCAAATGGGCCCCGAACAAGTAATGCAAATGGCAGAAGAAAGAGCACCGGATGGTTTCAAAAATATATATGATGTGATTCCCCAGGAAGAACTCGAATTGATTGCAACACGATATAAAAAACTGGCTGGCTTTGACAAAGAAATGCTCAATCAAAAACAGTAAGTATTGCAAGACGATCAAACTATATCAGAACAAAGTTCATTACGCTATGCATGGTATGTGGTTGGCTTACTTACCCTGGCCAATATTTCTTCTTTTTTAGACCGGCAAATTCTTGCATTGTTGGTGGTACCGATCAAACGTGACCTGCACCTGAGCGATACAAAAATTAGTTTGCTCATGGGCCTGAGCTTTGCTTTATTTTATACAGTATTTGGTATTATTATCAGTCGTCTTGCGGACAGTTCAAACCGCCGCAACATCATCATTGCTGGCATTACTATTTGGAGTTTGTTCACGGCTCTTTGCTCCGGTGTAAAAAATTATAGTCAATTTTTCCTGGCAAGAATGGGAGTAGGTATTGGAGAAGCCACGCTATCCCCATCTGCTTATTCCATCATCAGCGACTACTTTCCTAAACGAAAGCTTGGGATGGCACTTAGCGTATTTTCAATGGGCATTTTTCTTGGGTCTGGTATTGCACTCGCTATCGGTTCCGGAATCATTTCCTCACTACCAACAGAGGGTAAGATCATTGTGCCACTATTTGGAGAGATCTATCATTGGCAAAAACTTTTTTTATTGATTGGACTTCCCGGGATAGCTATTAGTCTTTTGATGCTTACAATAAAGGAGCCTGTTCGAAAGGGAATTTTGCACATAGAAGGAGTGCCGCAACTAAAACTATCATTACGTGAAGCGCTGAAGATTGTATTTACGTACCGGAAAACATTTTTAAGTATTTGCATTGGCACTGCATTTACTGCGGTTGTAACCTATGCATGTACGGCCTGGGTACCAACTTATTTTTCCAGAACTTTTGATTGGCCAGTACCAAAAGCCGGATTTGTTTTTGGTCTCGTGCTGTTGTCAGGTTCTATTTGTGGTGTTTTATGGGGTGGATGGTATGCGGATCATTTAGAAAACAAGGGAATTCAAAATGGCCGCATGAGAGTGAATATCATTTCAGCTGTATGCCTTTTGCTATCTTGTTTTATTCCGTTAATTGAAGATCCGGTTTTAGTAGTGACCTTGTTTTTTATACCCGCCTTCTTTATTGCATCGCCGATGGGTGCCAGTACATCTGCCATACAGCAATTGATGCCAAACCAGGTCAGGGCACTTTCGTCTTCTATTTTTCTTTTTTTAATCAACTTCATTGGATTGGGTGGCGGACCTTTTCTCGTGGGATTCTTCACCGACACAGTTTTTAATGATGAAAAAGCCATTCGTTATTCATTAGCAGCAACGATTGCCATTGGCGGCATGGGCGCCATTTTATTTTATTTCATAGCTGCAAAAGCCATAGCAAAGCGACAGAGGGAAAAACAAACAGGTTTTATGTTAGCAAAACATGATTGATCAGGAATGGAACGATCCTGATGTTTTTTATTTCATACTAAAATTTTCCACTCAGCACACGATCTAGTAATCCGCCAGTACTTCCCATTCCTTTTCCTCCACCAAGCATTCAACGAGATCAAGATCCTAAATGAAAGATCCATCCTGTACTGCATCGAGTCCTTTTTGATTTAATACTATAGTAAAACCATCGACGCCTTTTTTCACATATTGGCTAATAAAGCGATTCTTGTTAAGCTCAACCAGGAGTATATCCAGATCTTCTTTGGATAAATTCAACTTTTTAGTTAGTGAATTAAAACTAAACCGGGCAGGTTTACCAGGTGTTAGGTCGCTACTGATCGAGGATAGTATTGCCAACTTATTTTGATCTGACATTGTTCAAAATTTTAAGACATACAATATACCTAAAATGGTGCGAAGCAGTCCGTCAACTTCCCATAGATCTTACATCTTTCTTTTATTGTCCGAAGAACTCTCCGAAGGAATCCTTTGGACCTTCGGAGCAGATCATTTGTAAGACCCCGCAGGAACTGAAACTTCATTTTTCAACTGCTTATGCTCTTCAAAATCTGTTATGTTTTGTAAGGTGACGATGGCTATTTGGGTAAGTGCTTCATCAGTTAAAAAGCCCTGGTGTGAAGTTATCAGCACATTTGGAAAACCTAATAGCCTTATCAATACATCATCTGTTATAACATTCTCATTCAAATCGTGAAAGAAAAGTTTTTCTTCCTGTTCATACACATCAAGACCCAAATAACCCAGTTTCCCATTTTTTAAAGCGGTGATAACAGCTTTTGTATCTACCAATGCACCGCGACTTGTATTGATAAGCATGGCACCGTTTTTCATGATCTCCAATGTGTCGCTATTTATAAGATGCTTTGTTTGTTCTGTCAGCGGACAATGAAGCGACAGTATATCGCTTTGTTGCAATACCTCCTGTAGTGTCAAATATTTTATACCAAGAGCTTCCAGTTCTTTATTAACAACAATATCAAAAGATAAAACTTTACAACCGAGCCCCTGCATGATGCGTGCAAAGCACTGACCTATTTTCCCGGTACCGATCACTCCCACCGTTTTGCCATACAGATCGAATCCTGTTAGCCTGTCGAGAGAAAAATTTCCTTCTCTTACCCTGTTATATGCTTTATGTGTTTTTCGGTTGAGTGTCATTATTAATGCCAGGGCATGTTCGGCCACTGCATGTGGCGAATAAGCTGGTACCCTTACTACAGTTATATTATTTTCCTCCGCGGCCACAACATCCACATTATTAAAACCTGCACAGCGCTGTGCGATAATTTTTATTCCCATTTCTTTTAAAGTAGTCAACACAGCTTTATTTAATTGATCGTTTACAAAAGCACATACCGCATTACAACCCCTGGCAAGGTTTGCCGTTTGCTCATTTAACCGTGCTTCAAAAAAAAGTATTTCGTGCTGTTTGTTGTAGCGTTCAAAGTATTCCTTATCGTAAGGCTGTGTAGAGAAAAAAGCAATTTTCATTTAGTAAAGCTACAGCTTGTTGAAATTATGAATTATTATTCTTTACGCCATCGTTGGTATGAATTGGGCTACCAACAAGGGCAGAAGAACTGAAATGATTTATCTTTCACTTTATACTTTACAAAAATGAAGACCCCATCCCCGCTGCTTGTCCATGCCGGAAGAGTGATGTTTGCTCTTGGCCTAATTGGCCTTGCAGTACCTGGCTTTATGACAAATGATTTTATCGTGGGCCGGCCGCCTGCATGGCCGGCAGGTTTCGGCGGTAAAGAAACTCTTTCTCTTGTATTGAATGTATTGCTTGTTGCCGGATGTGTTGCAATTATCTTTCAACGACAAGGAGCATTCGCTGCATTTTTAACAGCTGCCATTATTTTTACTTTTAGTTTTCTTATTCGCTATATCCCCTCAATTGTAAAAGCTGACCCGAAAGAAATACTCTGGAACATCAATGCTTATAAAACACTGGCATTGATCGGTGGCTCATTGATCGCAGGTGTTTATTTTTTAAGAACCAATTCGCCCCGATCCGGAAAAATATTTCTTGCCATTGGCACTATCTTTCTCAGCATGTTTTTTATCATCAGCGGTTTTGCTCACTTTAAGTTCGACAATTTTATTATTGATAGTTTAATGCCGTCCTACATTCCATTTCATCCCTTCTGGACATATTTCTGTGGCATAGCTTTGATCGCCGGCGGAATCGGAATCCAAATACACCCTCTCAGAAAAATAGCTGCACTGTTAGTCGGCATTATGATAGCTGGCTGGTTTCTCCTGCTTCATATTCCAAGGTTTTTTGCGAATGTCAACGATCCAGGCGACCAAATGGGACTGTGTGAATCATTTGCTTTTGCCGGGATAATGTTCTTGCTGTATGGTTTATTTAAGGTAAAAAAAGAGAACTAAACATGATTGTCCCCGATTCTTCGGGAACAATTTCAATATTTTTTAAATACTTTTTATTGGTTTGAAGAATGAAGGAACACTACCAATAACGGAGAATAACGACTCAAGATTTTTTTAATATTCTTTTTTGGTTTGAAGAAAGTAGGAACACTACCGACAACGGAGGCTTCCGGGCAAGACCCCGGTCGGGCGGAGAAGTTTTTAATTTCTGCCCACGCCAAGTTTTAGTAAGCCCATTAATATATACTTAACAACAAAAAGATCATTAATATCATTAATCGTCTTTAATGCTTTGGAGTTAATACTATTATCTGAGTCTTCTTCTGGTATGCATAAGACAATCAACTTTATTAATTCATTATTATTTCTTTTCTCTCTATAAACAACAGCTACGCCGCGATTCTTCCCATCACTAACGGTACCAAATCTGCTAAACTGCAAAAAAGCTTTTACATCATTACTTTTTTGAAACTCACTTTCCGTGAGTATATCAATTTTATAACTAGAGTTAATTGTTTGAGACGTATAATGATCATTAATATAGTTATAATCAACCTCCCTGGTTTGACCATTGCTTTTACAAAGTAAACCTGACATTATACACAATAACAAAATTATTTTTTTCATTAAAATATAAATTGAGGTAAGTCTTGATAACTGTAATATCTATAATCGATAAACAAAACCTGTATATTATAACTCTTAACCTGATTTACCCATATAGTATAAATGTTAGGATTAACTCCATTAAAGAAATAAAATCCATAAGCATCGGTTAAAGTACTTGCAATAAAAACCCATTGATAACCTGGCGCCCTTGAAGGATCAAAAAAGTAAAGATCAACTTTAGCAGAAGTCAATGGCACTTGTTGCTGATAATAGTAGGTAACGACCCGTCCACGTACATTTGTTCCGGGATAGTTTTGACTATTAGCCTGGCTATTGATAAATAAACAAAGAAGAATAAGAAATAAATATTTCATTTTATTGAGTTTTAGGCTTGGTAAACTCAGGTAAGGTTGGAAAAGCACCCGGCTCATTTGCCGGAATGGAGTTTTGAATATAAACTTGTTTAATTTCTTTTAATTCGATTGTCCCTAAATCAATAGTTCTTCTCTCAAAATTAAATTTTACAGAGTCGGGGTTTAACGCTTTTATTTGTGATTCAAAACCAGGATAAGTAAAGCTTATTTTCGAATATCCATCTTTATAATAAGTGGGAAAGCTTACCTCAGCAAGGTTCTTCTGATTGTAATCCGGAGTCGCTTTTACATCTAATTTCATTCTCAGGCTATCATCAGTAATTCTTAAGCTATTAACAAACCCGTCTCCGTTTTTCTCTGTTAAAACAACCCGGCTCTTAACAAACCATGCTGAATTATCAACACTTGATGCATTGATAAGCCTCTGTATATTTTGTATAATAAAATACCCTACCACAATCACTATTAAATAAGCTGCAAATGCGCCTGTAGCATTAATTTTCAATTGCCCTAAAAGACCCTCAGTGCCGACTTTAGTTTCAGGAAAAATCTTATAAATCAAGATTGCTGGGATAAGTGGAACAAGGACATATATGAGATACAAAAAAATTCCCAAAAATATAGGTTCGTTAGCGGATAAGATAAACATACATGAAAGATATATTACGGATATGCCAGAACCAATACCCCGAAAGGGCTAATTTTTAAAAATTGTTCACAATGACAATACAGGTTTGATTTTACTAGGTTGATAGAAGATGGTTTGAAAAAATGAAGGAACACTACCGACAACGGAGAATAACGACTCAAGATTTTTTTAATATTCTTTATTGGGTTGAAGAAAGAACGAACACTACCAGCCCTTTCCCATATAAAAAAAGAGTCCCGCCTTAAGCGGGACCCTAATATGTCTTTCCTATCCTTTGATCGCTTTCAGCACACCAAGATACTGTCCATTTTTATTCAGAATATTTCCAGTACGGTCTACAAATAATCTTGTATT
>DATDCP010000097.1:0-4966 GCA_036524255.1 Chitinophagaceae bacterium | reverse complement strand
AAAAACAAGTGATGCTGAAACTATAAACCCGATAGTAGCAAATGCCAATGAAAAAATAATAAGTGAACGTCCTGTTACATCATTTTTATCAATAAGAATAATATTATAAAGGAAAAGAAATGCAAATACTACCCAGATGATAGAGATGTTTGCTAGTATTATAAGCTTATAATTAATGATTCGCCGTGAAGCCATAAGTGAACGTTGAGAAAACAACGTTAATAAAAGTATCAATTAAATTCTAAAGAGTAAACCTTTGATTTTTCTTTTCTTCCCTTGAATTCCATTTCACCGATCTCAGTAACATGGTATTTATCAGGAACGTCAAAATTGTGTAGAAAATCTATAGATACAATAAATGAATGTTTCAGTTCATGACATTTGCTTCTTATTCTTGCAGTAGTATTCAGTGTATCGCCGCTGAAAACAAGATCTTTTTTTATTATGCCAACATAGCCAACGGTAACGTCGCCTGCATGAATACCCGCCTTGAAAGTAGGGGCTACTCCGTATTCTTTCATATAGTATTCATGTTTTCTCTTAAAGACATCAACTGCCTGGCTTACGAATTTCAGACACCTGGCTTTGTTCTTAGGCGTATTTGTCCAACAGATCACCACTTCGTCGCCAACATATTGATAAATATGTCCCCAGTTACTGATTATCGGATCGGTTATATCTGCAAAAAAATCATGCAGCATATTAAAATACTTTTCATGACCGATCTTTTCTGCAATAGTTGTGGATTCGTTTATATCAAGAAAAAGAAATATCCTGTTTTCTTTTCTTGGTTTATTATAACGACCTCTTATTAAATTTCTAAGCCCACCCGGTCCGTATTTATCTGATATTTCCAGCATCAAGATGGAAATAAAAGCAAGCAATCCAAGATCAACCATCAACATCATGAAGCTGGGAGTAAGTATAACATTCTGAACAAAAGTCTTTTCAAACTGAATAAAGCTAAGCTCTCCGGGATAACGAAAGATCCAATAAGCAAGCAGAACAACGATTGATACTATGAGGATCAAAATAAATGTTACCGTCATTCTTAGTATGGTGGAAAGCCAGATCGGAAGTTTGCGAAACATGTTTTTTAGAAAAAATGCTTCAGCTCCGGCTACAATAAGACCAATAATAGCAAATGCCAAGGAGAAATAACTCAATCTTCTTTTTACCAGCTCTGTTTTATCGACCTCGACAATGTTGTATAAAAAGATTAAACTGAATAAAACCCAGATAACAACAATATTGAGGACAATATAAAGTCGATATAGCAATACCCGGCGTGAAATCATAATTGATCGTTAGTTTTTGGTATCGCTAAAATAGAAAATTATCTAGCAATAATTATTTAATTCCTGATTGGTTTTCCACCTTTCAGAACCGATTGAATTCTTTCCAGTGTTTTCTTTTCACCACAAAGAGATAAAAAAGCTTCTCTTTCAAGATCAAGTAAATATTGTTCTGACACCAATGAAGGTTCACTTAGATCGCCGCCGCACATTACATACGCCAATTTTTTAGCAACAACTACATCGTGATCTGTTGCATAGTTTGCCCTCCACATTCCATTAATGCCGGCATACAAAGCACCAAGTGCTGATTGACCTAACACTTTCACATCTTTGCGTTGAACAGGCATTGAATAACCGGAATCATAGATCTCGGCCACAGACTTTTTTGCTTCTGCAATTCTTCTTCCCTGGTTCATTACTACTTCATCCAGACCTTTTCTGTAAATACCGATATCAAATCCTTCAAGTGCAGATGTTGCTACTTTAGCGGTAGCAATAGAAAGGAATCTATTTTTAAGAGTAATAGTTTCCGGTTCGTCTTCATGCATTTCATCGGAGGCTCGTAATGTAAACTCTTTAGTACCGCCGCCACCAGGAATTAAACCAACCCCAAGTTCAACAAGGCCTGTATATGTTTCAGCTGCGGGGCAACATTTATCAGAATGAAGACTAAGTTCACAGGCTCCGCCTAATGTTAATCCATGTGCAGCAGTTACAACTGGTATTGACGAGTACCGGGCACGCATCATTGTATTTTGAAACATTCTAATTGCCATATCCAGTTCATCGTACTCCTGGTCAATGGCAAGCATGAATATCATCCCAACATTTGCACCCGCACTAAAATTGGCACCCTCATTGGCGATGACCAGTCCCTTATAATTTTTTTCAGCTTTATCAATAGCAGTTTGAATACCTGCTAACACATCTCCACCTATGCTTCCCATTTTTGTGAACCATTGTAAGCCCAGCACATCATCACCAAGATCATACAATTTGCAACTTCCGTTTTTCCAGACCTGTTTATCCTGGTAATTGCTCATTACGATAAATGCATCACCACCAGGTAATGGTTTATATGTCTTACTATTTTGATCGTAGTATAATTTTTTGCCATTCTCAATTTTATAAAATGTTTTATTCCCGGGTGCTAACATTTCATCTATCCATCCGGCCACTTTATAACCTGCCTCTTTCATTGCCTTCACAGTTTTTTCTACACCAAGTACATCCCAACTTTCAAAAGCACCGATCTCCCAACCAAAGCCCGCCATCATTGCATCATCAACACGATAAAGTTCATCACTGATCTCTGGAATGCGATGAGAGATATAAGAGAACAATCCATAATGAAAATGGCGATAGAATTCACCGGCTTTATCTTGTCCGGCAACAAGCATTTTTAACCTGGTATAAAGATCATCGATAGGTTTGGCAGTTTCTAATGTTGCGAACTTTGGTTTTACTCTTGGTTTATATTCAAATGTTTTTAGATCAAGTGTAAGAATTTCCTTTTCGCCACCGCTTCCTTTTGTTTTTTTGAAAAAGCCCTGGCCGGTTTTATCACCGAGCCAATTGTTATCAACCATTTTTTGCAGCCATGCAGGAATGTTAAACTTATCTCTTGCCTCATCATTAGGACAATTATCTGCAACACCCTTTGCTACTTTAACCAATGTGTCAATCCCAACAACATCAGCAGTACGGAATGTTGCTGATTTTGGACGACCGATGATCGGGCCGGTCAATGCATCTACTTCATCAATTGATAATCCCAGTTTATCAACCAATCCAAAAAGTGACATAATACCAAACACGCCAATGCGGTTTGCAATAAATGCCGGAGTGTCTTTACACAGAACAGTTGTTTTACCGAGATAGAGATCGCCATAATTCATTAAAAAATCTATAATAGCAGGATCAGTATCCGGTGTTGGAATTATTTCCAATAATCTTAAATAGCGGGGTGGATTGAAAAAGTGTGTGCCGCAAAAATGTTTTTTAAAATCCTCACTGCGTCCTTCAGATAACATATGAATCGGAATGCCTGACGTATTTGATGTGATTAGCGTACCGGGTTTTCTGAACTGTTCAACCTTTTCATAAACCTGTTTTTTTATGTCTAATCTTTCCACAACTACTTCAATCACCCAATCACAATCACTTATTTTTTTCATGTCATCATCAAAATTCCCGGTCGTAATTTTTTTGATAACATTTTTATGATAAACAGGAGAGGGGTTTGACTTAATGGCTGCATTCAATGCATCATTTACGATCTTATTTCGTTCAGATGGTTTTTTGCTTTCGACCGCCTCTTTCGGTACAATATCAAGTAACAAAACCTGTAAGCCAATACCTGCAAAATGACAAGCAATGCGAGAACCCATAACTCCACTTCCTAAAACCGCCATTTTTTTGATTGTTCTTTTTTCCATACAAATTAGTTAGTTAAACAACTATTCAAGACCGAAGTTAAGTGATTTTACGAAAGGTGTCGATGGGGAAATACGATTTTATAAAGACTAGCTGGTAACTTAACTTAACCAAGGTCATTAAATTGAAGTAATTAGATAAAAGGAGAAGAGCTAAAACAAGAATGGAACTTGTTATGCGTTCTAATTATTCGAATCAAGTTCAATGAAAACCAATTCCTCTGCTAAAAAGAACAGCAAGCCAATACTCTCGGTCAGTCATAAAACTGCCGGGGAATTGCCCGATTTGCTACATCATCTACCCGATGCAGTTATCATCACTGATCTATCGTTCAATATTACGGGTTGGAATGATGCTGCCGAAAAATTACATGGCCTACCTGGTGCAAGAGGAAAAAATCTTTTTCAACTCATCAGTATCGATTTACAGGGTTCGACTTTTGAAACTATTAATGCCGAATTACGAAAAAAAGGAACATGGGAAGGAGAGATCATTTATCACAGGCATGATGGCGAGAAATATATTTTTAAAACTTCGGCTACTTCAATACTGGATGATAATAACAAACCCCTAAGCATAATCTTTGTCAATCATAATATCACCAAAGTAAAAAGCACAGAAAAAAAACTGGCGGAAGCAGAAGCAACATATGAGAAGCTAGTTAATACGTTGGTGGATGGAGTGATCATGCTTGATAAAGACGGCAAAGTAACAACATGCAATAAAAGAGCATCTGCTATCTTAGGAACAAATGAAGTAGAGTTATTAGGAAAGGAGTTAGGTGATTCTTCATGGAATGCAATCAAAGCAGATGGAACTCCATTTCCCTGGTATGAGTTTCCGACGGTTGTAAGTTTACAAACTGGTTTTCCCCAACGAAATGTAAAAATGGGAGTTAATCTTCCTAATGGTTTATTTGTTTGGTTGCTGATCAATTCGGAAGCATTGATACGCAACGGTGAGTTTGAACCGTATGCAGTTGTGATCTCATTTTCTGATATAACAGACAGTGTAAACAGAGAAGAAGAGCTTAGAAAGAGTAATGAAAGATTTTTCTACGTTTCAAAAATAACTTCTGATGCTATTTGGGATATTGACCTTGCAACAAAACAGATCTATCGAAGTGAAACTTTTTATGAATTATCCGGTTATAGTCGTGATGAAATTAAACCTGATCTCGATTGGTGGTTTAATAAAGTTCACCCAAAGGACAGGGAGAGAGTGAAGAATAA
>DATDCP010000096.1:0-14562 GCA_036524255.1 Chitinophagaceae bacterium | reverse complement strand
GCCGGCATTGCCCATGAAATTCAGAACCCATTAAACTTCGTAAACAATTTTTCGGAAGTCAATTCAGAATTAATAGCTGAAATGAAACAGGAAATTGACAAAGGAAATTTGAAGGAAGTAAAATCCATTGCAGCCAGTATTGATGAGAATGAACAAAAGATCATTGTTCATGGTAAAAGAGCAGATGCCATTGTAAAAAACATGTTGCAGCACAGCCGGAGCAGTAGTGGTGTAAAAGAACCAACTTATATTAATGCTTTGTGTAATGAATATTTAAGATTAGCCTATCATGGTTTTAGGGTTAAAGACAAGTCTTTTAACACTACGATGAAAACGGATTTTGACGAGAGCATCGGCACCGTCAATATTATTCCACAGGATATGGGAAGAGTAGTCCTTAATCTGATCAACAACGCATTTTATGCAGTGGATGATAAGAAGAAACACCATCAAAACGGATACGAGCCAACTGTTTCAGTAAGCACAAAAAGGAGTAATGGTAGAGTAGAAATAAGTGTAAGTGATAATGGAAATGGTATTCCGCAGAAAATGCTGGATAAAATATTTCAACCATTCTTTACTACTAAGCCAACCGGGCAAGGAACAGGGTTAGGCTTGAGTTTAAGTTATGATATTGTGAAAGCACATGGTGGTGAAATAAAAGTGGAAACGAAGGAAGGTGAAGGAAGTGAGTTTATTGTTCAATTATCAATTACTTCTTAATAATAAGTATGCACAAACTAACTTCAATCATTGCTGTTTGCTTTTTGCTGTTAAGCGGAGATAGACCGTTTGCACAGAATCTACGTTTTAAAGAGGCAATAAAAAATCCATCAGGTGCGATCACCGATGTAGTTCAGGATAAACAGGGGATTTTCTGGTTTGCAGCTTTAGAAAAAGGATTGATCCGGTACGATGGGGTAAATATTAAAACGTATATCAATGATAACCGAAATCCGAACTCAATAGCAGCCAAGTATGCTATTAGGGTATATGCTGATAAAGACAATATAGTTTGGGTAGGAACAATAGGTGCAGGCCTGGAAAGATTCGATCCTTCCACTAATATATTCACTCATATCCGCCATGATCCAAAAAATGTTTCCGGTTTAAATAACGATACTGTTTCCGCTATTTTAGAAGATCGTTCAGGAAATTTCTGGGTCGGCACTTTTGGTGGATTGAGTTTGATGGATAGAAAAACTGGCAAGTTCACTCATTACAGGCATGATCCAAATGATCCAACAACTTTAAGCCATAACCAGGTATTTGAGATCTACGAAGATAAAAATGGCACACTGTGGCTGTTTGCGGCAAAACTTGAACTAACTACCGGGACAATTTCAGGTTCTTTAAATCGGTTTGATAGATCTACTGGCAAATTTACCCGCTATTTAAAAGATCCGGCAAATCCCGGCAATACACTTGCCGGTTCGATCAGGAACTTTTATGAAGACCACAAGAACAATTTATGGATGGCTACTGATTCAGGTCTGTATAATTTTGATAGAAGGAGCAATAAATTTACCCGTTATTATCCTGATCCTTTTGACAATGGCCCGTTGGGACAAACTCCACTAACGAAAAGAATCCGTACAATGATTCCATTTGTTCAAGGAGATTCTTCCGGTGCTTTATGGTTGGGAATAAATGGTGGGGGGTTGATCAGGTATGATGCCGACAATAAAACGTCAATGCATTTTGGAGCCATTTATGAAAATAACAAGTTGGTTTCACCGAAAAAAGATACAAGCAACGGATTTACAGTTGCCTACCCTGTAAGTGCCATCACTTCAAGGGACGGGTTGTTTTGGGTCATAGATAATCGGGCATTTTATTATCTTAATTATAATGAAACATTTATACCTTTTTATTCTATTGGTGATAAAGGCGCAAACGCTTTTTACTACCATGCAAAAGACAATATACTTTGGGTAGCTACAGATAAAGGGCTGTTGCGCCAGGACCTTACCGGCAAAAAGGAAAAACTATTTGTCAATGACCCTCAAAATAGTAATACCATTACTGGTGCTAGTGTCAGTTCAATGCGTGCAGATGCAAGCGGCAACCTCTGGTTAGGTACAAGGGGAGGGCTTGACAAATTTGATCCTGCAACAGGAAAATTTGTTCATTATAAACATGATCCTAAAAACCCGGGCAGTATTGCCGGCAACAATATAGATTACCTGTTCCTCGATCATAATAAAAGCTTATGGATCACTTCTGATTCGGGTATTTCCCGAATGGATACAGGAACGGAGCATTTTATCAATTACCAACCGGAAGAAAAAGCCAACACCCCTTTTCCGGGGGTGCTGCTTTGTATAGCCGAAGATGCAGATCATAATATCTGGATATCATCTGGTGGCGGGGTAATTAAAATGGATACAAAAACAGGAAAATTCCAGAAATACATTTCTAATACTTATATGAAATCCGTTTGTATAGATGCAAAAGGAACAGTTTGGGCAGGCGGTACGGATGGTATTTATTTTTATGATAAATCAAAAGACGATTTTATAATTTTTGCAAACGAGCAATCCCCGGTAAGTATCCATGATGTGATAAACATTATAGAAGATAACCAGCGAAACCTTTGGGTATCTACATCTTCAGCTATCTTAAAAATAAATGCAACCCGGGACAGGGTGAAGAAATTTACTGATGAGAATGGCGTGCGTTATACCAATTTTATATTTAACGATAACTATAAAGCACCGGATGGCAAACTGTATTTAGGAATTGAAAATGGCTATTACTCGTTTTATCCCGGTGAGATCAAAGACACAAGCATAGCTCCACAACTGAATATCTCAGTATTAAGACTGAATGACAAGGAAATTGCAGTAGGACAAAATGGAATATTAACAGCACCAATATGGAATACCGATGAGCTGAAATTAAAGTATAATCAAAATGTTTTTTCTTTCGATTTTTTTGCTGTTGATTATGTTACTCCGGGTGATGAGAAATATTTGTTTATGCTTGAAAACTATGATGACACGTGGCACGACATAGGCAAAGATCATCGTGCTTCTTTCTTTAATGTTCCACCCGGCTCCTACATTTTTCGGGTAAAAGCAGTAAGTGGCGATGGCGCATCAGTCGAAAAAAATATTCGCATTATTATCAGTCCACCCTGGTGGAAAACATGGTGGGCTTATACATTATATGCTTTACTTGCAATAGCAGCCGGCTATTTAATTTTCAGGTATCAGAAATTCTATATTGTAAAAAGAGAAAGAGAAAGAACGCAACAAAAAGAATTGGCACAGGCAAGAGAAATTGAAAAAGCTTACAACGAATTAAAGATAACCCAGCAACAATTAATTCAATCAGAAAAAATGGCAAGTCTTGGTGAACTCACTGCGGGCATTGCACATGAAATTCAAAACCCGTTAAACTTCGTGAATAATTTTTCAGAGATCAATAAAGAATTACTTATTGAACTGAAAGAAGAAATTGATAAAGGGAATTTGAATGAAGTAAAAGTGATCGCTAATGATGTTATTGATAATGAAGAAAAAATAAATCATCATGGCAAAAGAGCGGATGCAATTGTAAAAGGAATGCTGCAACATTCAAGAGCAAATAGCGGGCAAAAGGAACCAACAGACATCAATGCATTAGCCGATGAGTATCTAAGATTGTCTTATCATGGTTTAAGAGCAAAGGACAAATCTTTCAATGCACATTTTAATACTGATTTTGACAATAGCATTGATAAAGTAAATATCATTCCACAAGATATTGGAAGAGTGATCCTGAATTTGATCAACAATGCGTTTTATGCAGTAGACGATAAAAAGAAGCATACTTCGACAGGCTCAGTACAAAACGGATACGAGCCAACGGTTTCAGTTAGCACAAAAAAGACGAATAATAAAGTAGAAATAAAAGTGGCTGACAATGGAAATGGTATTCCTCAAAAAGTATTGGACAAAATCTTTCAACCTTTCTTTACTACTAAGCCAACGGGGCAGGGAACAGGTTTAGGTTTATCTCTGAGTTATGATATTGTAAAAGCACATGGTGGAGAAATAAAAATAGAAACGAAAGAAGGAGAGGGAAGCAAGTTTATTATTCAAATACCAATTTAAATTGCGTAATGAAGCGAAAACTATTCTTTTCAATTCTCTTCTTGTCGTTGCTTGGTTTTTGCAGAGCGCAAGATTCGACTGTTGTGCTGTCTGCTTCCATGTTTGACAAATATTTCCAGGTGATCCCTATAACTGCTAAAGACGGTTGGATCTTTAAAGAAGGTAATGATACAAGTTGGGCAAGGAAAGATATTTCTACAACAGGTTGGAAAAAATTCAATCCCACTCAACTCACTATAAAGAATGCAGATAAAAATGGAAGGGCGGAAGGATGGTTCAGGATCAGGTTCAGACTTGATAACAGCTTTCAAAACATGCCAGTAGGAATTCAAATGGGGAGATGGGCAGCCACAGATGTCTATCTAGATGGACGACATATTGTTTCATCAGGTAATACGGGATTAAATGGAAAACCATATAAAGAGAATTCAATAAATATAGAGCCGCCCACAGTTGTAGATCTTGTACCGGGAGTTGATCATGTATTGGCGCTGCATATCGTTGATCGTCGTTCTCCTTTAAAGTCTTCGATGTTAAAAACAGAATTGCATTACAAGAGCTTCGGTAATTTATTAGAACTAACAGGTCCGGAAAGCCAGGTCAAAGACATTAACCATTATAAGAGGTTTACTTTTTATTGGACGCTTTGGGTTTCGGTTTGTAGTGTACTGGCCATCGTATTCTGGCTTCTTTATTTTCAAAATCGCTCAGCAAAAAATTTATTATTCGTTTCAATTGCTATTACCAGTTTTTCTATTGCGATGTTTATGGATGCAATTCTCAATATCAAAACTGAGATAACCTTCATATCCTGGGCAGGCTTGTTTTATATAAAAAACCTTTTTTATGGTCTGTCGCAGGCAACCGGCATAATTTTTCTTGTTTATGCATTTCGTCGTAAAGTATCCGTTACTCTTAAGCTATTACTCATAATAGTTGCCGTCTCTGGTGCGATCAGTGATTTTTATTTTAAAGGTGCGTTACAGCTACCATTAGGTATATTATTTTTATCGATCTGTTTCTATTTCATAATCTCATCATGGAAAAATTTAAGAGGTGCTCAATGGGCTTTGGTAGTGGGCATTCTGTCAACCTGTATATGGAATGTTTTGTTAGCATATAATTCGATGATATATAGACCCGCTTTCCCATTTCCGTTTGTTTACCTGTATCTCACCGGCACTTTTCTTTCATTCCCCTTGTCGCAGATGGTATATGTGGTAATGCGTTTTAAAGAGATCCTTACAGATGTCCGGAAAAATGCAAACCAGGTGATCCAATTAACGGAAGAAAAAAAGGACCACGCTTTGAAGCAGCAGAAAATTTTAGAGGAAGAAGTAGCAAAACAAACGATCGAATTAAGAACAGCATTTGAAAACCTTAAATCTACACAGTCCCAACTTATTCAATCAGAGAAAATGGCTAGCCTTGGTGAACTGACCGCAGGTATTGCGCATGAAATTCAGAACCCATTAAACTTTGTCAATAATTTTTCTGATGTAAACACAGAATTGATCGATGAGGCGAATGCAGAAGTGGATAAGGGAAACATTGACGGAGTAAAAACAATTTTAAATGTTATAAAAGACAATTCAGAAAAAATAATTCATCACGGCAAAAGGGCCGATGCTATAGTCAAAGGAATGCTGCAACATTCAAGAACGAGCAGCGGACAAAAAGAGCCAACAGATATTAATGCATTAGCAGATGAATATTTAAGATTGGCTTATCATGGTCTTCGTGCAAAGGACAAATCGTTTAACGCAACAATGAAAACCGATTTTGATAGCAGTATTGGGAAAATAAATATTACTCCTCAGGATATAGGAAGGGTTGTACTCAATTTGATCAACAATGCATTTTATGCTGTTGATGAAAAGAAAAAGCAAACAGGCGATGGATATGAGCCAACTGTTACAGTAGCTACAATTAAGCAAATGGGAAAAGTTGAAATTAAAGTGAAAGACAATGGCAATGGGATACCACAAAAAGTATTGGATAAGATCTTTCAACCATTCTTTACCACCAAACCAACAGGACAGGGAACTGGATTGGGTTTATCGTTGAGTTATGATATTGTGAAAGCACATGGTGGTGAGTTGAAGGTGGAGACGAAGGAAGGAGAAGGGAGTGAGTTTATAATTCAGATATTAGCAACATGAGGATCGTTAAATATATAACACCTGTATTTCTTTTCTTGCTGTATTCATTTGCCTCAAATGGGCAAAACAATGCTATTGATTCGCTTACAAGAGTTTTACAAACACAGAAAGAAGACACAAATAAGATAAACACGATTAATCAACTAAGTAGGGAATATCTAAATGTAGATGGTAGAAATAATGCTTTAGCTGAGGATTATGCCAGACAAGCTTTGATTCTGTCTGACAAGCTTGATTTTTTAAAAGGAAAAGCATTTGCGTTTCAAACTATTGGTTCAAGAATGGAGTTACAGGGTAAGTTCGTGGAAGCTAGGAATAAGTATGATTCTGCAATTCAGTGTTATGAAAAGATAGGGGATAAAAATGGTATGGCAGATGTGTGTGGATCTATCGCTAGCTCATATTTTGGAGAACAAAACGCACCAGAAGCATTAAATTATGTTTATAAGGCTTTAAAACTATATGAAGAAACAGGAAATAAGGAGGGGCTTGCATTTACGCATATGACATTGGCGTCTTATAGCATTGACGAAAAAGATTATCACAATGCTATTAAGCATTTGGATTTGGCAAACGATTTTTTTTCAAAAACAAAAATGGATGGGGCTGTTGCTATCATTAACATGATGCTTGCACGAATGCACTATGAACAGCGGAATTATACGAAAGCATTAGAGTTTGATAGCATCGCCTTGACAATTAATACTCAAATAGGCGAAGTATATAATTCTGGGAGTGCTTACTTGAATAGAGCTGATATTTTTGAGGCTATAGGTGATGATGCGTTTAGTTCAGGCATATCAAAAAAATCAGCATATCAATATCGGGAAGCGATAAAAAATTTTCAGTCTGCAGTTGATATTTATAAAACTACAAATACGGATGAATTTGTTTTCTCTACTTATACAAGACTTGGTAACATTTATATTAAACTTCGTCAATTGGATTCAGCTGATTATTATCTGAAAAAAAGTTTGGACTACCACCTTAACATAGCTCCCAATCTAAGGAAGCCTTATTTCGGACGCATTGAAGAACTTTATCTTGCTTTATCAAAACTGGATAGTGCTAAGGGAAATATTGCTAAGGCTTATCAGGAATATAAAATTTATGTTACTTATAAAGATAGTAACGCTGCAGCTGAAAAAGCAAAACGGGTACAACAGTTGAAAATGCAATATGATTTTGATAAGAAGGAAGGGGCTGCGAAGCTTGTGCAATTGGAAACCGAAAAAGACCAGGAGAGAAAAAGAATTGGACAATGGCGAGTGATCGCTTCACTGGGAGCACTGATCCTTGTTTTTTTATTGATCATGTTTTTTCAATGGAGAAATAGCAAGCATAGGAAGCAGGCCAACCTGTTGCTGCAACAACAAAAAGAAAAAATTGGGAATACTCTATCTGAATTGAGATCAACCCAGTCACAACTTATTCAGTCAGAAAAAATGGCTTCGCTTGGAGAATTGACTGCAGGTATAGCTCATGAAATACAAAACCCGTTAAACTTCGTTAATAATTTTTCTGATGTAAATACCGAACTGGTTGACGAAGCAAAACTGGAAATGGATAAGGGCAATGCAGAGGAAGTAAAAGCAATTCTTAATGATATTAAAGAAAATGAACAAAAAATAAATCACCACGGCAAAAGAGCTGATGCTATTGTTAAAAACATGCTTCAGCATTCAAGAACAAGTAGTGGACAAAAAGAACCAACAGATATAAATGCATTAGCTGATGAATACTTGCGATTAGCCTATCATGGACTAAGGGCTAAGGATAAATCATTCAATGCAACAACTAAAACTGATTTTGACAGCAAGATCGATAAGATTAATATAATGTCTCAGGATATTGGCAGAGTTATTCTTAATTTGATCAATAATGCATTCTATGCAGTGGATGAAAAGAAAAAGCAGACAGGCGATGGATATGAGCCAACTGTTACAGTAACTACAATAAAGCAAATGGGGAAAGTTGAAATTAAAGTGAAAGACAATGGCAAGGGCATTCCAAAAAAAGTATTGGATAAGATCTTTCAACCATTCTTTACGACAAAACCAACAGGACAGGGAACAGGATTGGGTTTATCGTTGAGTTATGATATTGTGAAAGCACATGGTGGAGAATTGAAGGTAGAAACAAAAGAAGGCGAGGGGTCGGAATTTATTATCGAGTTGTCTAATCAATAATAAATGAAAAACATTTTCATTTTATTTTTTTTATTTACTTCAGCAGTAAACCTTCCGGGTCAAAGTACGGAAGTAGATAGTTTAATAAAGCTGCTTGAAAAAGCACCAGTTGATACTAACCGGGTAAAGTTGATCCTGGACATTGCTAATAAGTTATATTTCTACAAACCTGATCTATGCCTGGAATATTCCGAAAAAGCTTTAATGATGGCAAGGGATCTTAATTATAATAATGGTATTGTAAATTCTTTGAACGTGGCTGGTGAATCATACCGGCTCACAGGTGATTATCCTAAAGCACTTCAATATCAATTGCAAGCATTAGAAATTAGCCGGGAATTAAAAAATGAATTTGTAGAATCCAATAGCCTTGGTTTTATCGGGGTTATTTATATGGAATTAAATGAATACAGGCAGGCATTGCAATATTTTTTACCTGCCATTAATATTAAAGATCGTTTACCTGCTTCACCTCCGGGTGTATTTGTATTGGCAAATACCGGTATTACTTATGACCTCCTGAATATGCCCGATTCCGCATTGCATTATTTGAAATTAGCAGGAGAACTAAATATTGAGGTCAGGCACCCTCAATTGAATAGCTTGATTCCCAGGAGTGTTGGTAATGTATATATGCATAAAGGAAATCTAGATTCGGCTTTGCAATTTTATTTTGCGGCCTTGCAAAATTCCAGGAGTACCAACGAGTCAATTAATTTGGGTGGGGTCCAGCAGAAAATTGCAGAGGTATATGAAAAACTTAACCATGATGATTCAAGTTTGTATTATGCACTTAATGCTTTTAATGAAGCCAAAAGAACATCCCAAAAATCGAGAATATTGGAATCAAGTAACTTATTGGTAAAACTATATCGGGAAATGCATAAATATGATAGTGCATTTTATTATGAAGACCTTGCAACTTCAATAAAAGACAGTTTATATGGTATCCCAAAATTCAGGCAATTGCAGTTACTAATGTTGAGTGAACAAAAACGCCAGCAGGAAATAGAACAGGAACAGGAGCGGTATAAGAATAAAACCAGGATGATCGCCCTGTGGTCCGCAGTTGGGGTCTTTTTAATAATTGCTTTTATTCTTTACAGGAATAACCGCCAAAAACAAAAAACAAATAAAGTTCTTGAAAATACACTTTCAAATTTGAGATCAACTCAGTCACAGCTTATTCAATCAGAAAAAATGGCTTCCCTTGGTGAACTGACAGCAGGCATTGCACATGAAATACAAAACCCATTAAACTTTGTCAATAATTTTTCTGAAGTAAATGAGGAGCTTATTAAAGAATTAAACACAGAAGCAGAAAAAGGAAACCTTGAAGAAGTAAAAGCAATCGCAAAAGATATCGAGTTCAATTCTGAAAAAATAAATCATCATGGAAAAAGAGCAGATGCGATAGTAAAAGGAATGTTACAGCATAGCCGTACCAGCAGTGGACAAAAAGAACCAACGGATATAAATGTCTTAGCTGATGAATATCTGCGATTGGCTTATCATGGATTAAGGGCAAAAGACAAATCTTTCAATGCAAAGTTTGAATCAGATTTTGACATCAGCATTGGAAAATTAAATGTCATCTCACAGGACATCGGGAGAGTGATCCTTAATTTGATCAACAATGCGTTTTATGCTGTTACAGAAAAAAAGTCCACCTACGCTAAAGCTTCGGTGGATAATAATTACGAACCAACTGTTTCAGTGAGTACAAGAAAATCAAATGGGAAGATCGAGATCAGGGTTAAGGACAATGGCAATGGTATGCCTCAAAAAATACTGGATAAAATCTTTCAACCTTTCTTTACTACAAAACCGACGGGCCAGGGAACAGGATTGGGTTTATCTTTGAGCTATGATATTGTAAAAGCCCATGGTGGGGAGCTTAAAGTGGAAACAAAAGAGGGAGAGGGTTCGGAATTTGTTATTCATTTACCAACTTGAATCAATGGTTGTTAAACCTTCAATATTAATAGTACTAACCCTTTTTATTTTTTCCTTTAGTGAAAAAAAGGAAACAAATATTACTCCGACTTATAAGACAACTTTCGAAAAGGATCTTTTTGAGTCAGACGAAATACTTTCATTTACATTAAAGGGTAATATCCGGGGTTTACTAAATGACAGGGGAGAAACACCAACATATCACCCAGTCACTCTTTCTTATAAAAATAAAGATAGCAGCGAAGTAGACATACCTGTGAGAATGAAAACAAGAGGACATTTCAGAAAACTAAAAGCGAATTGTAAATACCCGCCATTGCTGATCAACTTTCCTAAGGATGTTGATCGTTTGTCTTCTGTATTCAGCGGTCAAACAAAACTAAAACTGGTGATGCCTTGCGCAGGTGATGATCATATTATCCGTGAATGGCTTGTTTATAAGATCTACAATTTAGTTTCTCCAAAGAGTTTCAGGGCAAGACTTGTGCGAATAGATCTTTATGATGATAAAAGTAAAAAACAAACAGCTCTATTTTATGGCTTTTTAATAGAAGATGAAATACAAATGGCCGCACGTAATAAAGCAATTATAATAGAACAGAAACTCAGACCCGAGCAAACAAAGCAGGATGTTTTTTTAACGATGGCAGTATTTCAATACCTGGTCGGTAATACTGATTGGTCCGTGCAATATTTGCAAAACATCAAATTGCTGAAAACAGATTCTTTAATGCAATTAATTACCGTGCCCTACGATTTTGACCATTCCGGAATTGTAGATGCTCCTTATGCTCAGCCGGCTGAAGAATTATTGATGAGATCTGTGCAGGAACGTCGTTATCGCGGCTATTGTATGACGGATCTGAAAGTCTTTGAAAAGCCGATCGCTTTATACAATAGCTTAAAAAAAGAAATATATAGTTTATTCACTAATTGCAGTTTGCTCGATGCAAAATATCTTAAGTCTATTACCAAATATCTTGATGAATTTTATGCAACGATCAATGATCCCAAAAGCTGGCAAAAGGATTTTGCTTATCCCTGTGACAAAAATGGAACAGGTAATGTTGTGATCAAAGGATTGAGAGAAGATTGATCTAAAACCAGGTCGGCTATTTATTTACTTACCATTTCTTCTGCACCGGTCCAATTCTTTGGAACTCCTTCACGCAAATATTTTTTTGTATTAGAAAGAAAATAACTTACAGTCAGATCATCCGGATCATTTGTAAGAATAGTTTGGAAAAGTTGTAAAGCATTTTCAAATTGCTGATCATGATAATTACTCATTGCAGTACTGAAAAGTGAAAGCGTATGCAGTTTTCTTTCAAATTGCAATTCTTCAAACCCATTAATACATTCAATAATACTAAGAAGGTTATTCTTTCCTTTCAATCTAACGTTACCAAGATGCCGGAAATGAAAACTATTTTGACCATTCAAATATTTGAGTGTGTGATCGCTTAACAATAAAGGCGATTTGTAATATTTAGTGAGGCTTTCAATTCTTGCTGCTGTATTTACTGTATCAGAGATCGTAGCAGCATCCATTCTGAATTCATCACCAGTAATACCCATGATAAGTGAGCCGGTATGCATGCCAATGCCTGCCCTGATGGATGGAAGACCAGCTTCTTTTCGTTCTTTATTTAATTCATGAACGGCTTTTTGCATTCCTACTGCTGCTTGTAAAGCATCTTCGGGGTTTTCCGGAAAGATGGCCATGATCGAGTCGCCGAGATATTGATTAATAAAACCATTGTTTGATCTTATTACGGGGCCCAGTCTTGCATTAAAAGATGAAACGAAATGAAAATTTTCTTCCGGTGTCATCTTTTCAGAAAGAGTTGTGAAATCACGTATATCTGTGAATAGAACAGTAACTATTTTTTCAACCTGGTCTCCAAGTTTTACATCGGTCAATGTTTCTTTACCTAATGACCTGATAAACTCATGCGGTACAAATTTCTTTGTTACTTCATGGATACGTAACATGGCTTCTTCTCTTTCTCTTGCTTCACGAATATTTTTTTCATAAAGCATGGCGCTTTCAATAGCAGTGGATGATTGCAAGGCCAGTGTTACTAATAATTTTAAATGTGCTGCAGAATATTGTTCACCGTTTTTGCCCGCAAGAATAATAGCACCCATAATACGATGCTTTACTTTCATAGCGGCATAGATAAGGGAATGCACATCATTTTCAATTATCCCTTTCTCTTTTAATAAAGACAGATCAGTGATGATCTCAGATTGGCCACTGAGACCGATCTTGATCAGCACACCGGGTTTGTTTCGAAGATGTTCTTCATTAAAAAGTAGTTCACCTGACCTTGCAGGTACGGCTAATTGTTTCTTTTCTTCATTCCATAATACAATAACGCCACTGTCTGACGGAATGGAATGCATAGCTTGCTCCAGCGTTAATTGTGCAATAACATCCGGATCAATTGTCTGTGTTAGCTGTTCAGAGAAATTATAAATTACATTTAGCTCCTGGTAAAGATTAAGCACCTCTGTTCCTAACTTTTTTTTCTCTGCTTCTTTTTGTACTAAATAAGCAAGAAGGTTTGCGATCATTGATGAATTTTCATCGCCTTTTACCCAGCCGATTATTTCATTATCGAGGTTTACAGGAAATGAAGATCCCGGAGTTTCAGTTGGGTTACCCAATAATAGTTTTCCATTTTCATCTTCGATCCATGTCGCATCTTTCAGTTGAGCCATTAAAGCCAGTACGGCGGTATTAATTTCATTCTTCTTACCGACAATATTTTTTAGACTAACTCTTGCCATGATTTATCTCGTGTGGTGGTTCTTGTAAACTGCGATCAGTTTTTTAACTGATCATTATTTAATTCCCAAAACTTCTTTTGCTTTAGAAAGAATTATTTCCGGATCGAAAGGTTTTGTCATGTAAACATCAGCGCCAACTTCCTGTCCTCTCTGACGATCAAGTTCCTGTCCTTTTGCTGTAAGCAATACAATAAAAACATCTTTCAGTTCCAGTTCTTTTTTTACGCGACGGCATACTTCCATGCCATTCATCTTTGGCATCATCACATCTAAGAACACAAGCTTTGGGTTTTCTTTTTGAATAATATCCAGCGCAATCTCTCCATTTTCTGCTGTTAAAAATTCCACGCCTTCATCTTCCAGTTCTTCCAATGTTTGCTCGATCAGCATACGGATATGTGCTTCGTCATCTACAATTAAGATCTTTTGTCCCATTTTTATTGATCATTTTTGGTTTATAAATATTTATTGATACACCAGGAATAAGACATTCTCTAATCCTTTTTCAAATCGTATTGTTTGTACAATATCCTGTTTACCTGAAAGAACCGAATTAATAATTATGATATCAGGCTGATTGGCTATCGCTTTTTCTAACAGTTCATTTTCATTTGCCTCCATTACAGAATATCCTTTTGTCTTCAGAACTTCAGTAAGAGTGTTGACGGTGGCGCTATCCTGGTCAACCACCATCACTTTCTTTTTTGATTTACCTTGTTCCAACAAACTTCCAATCTCGCTAAAGAGCAAACCTGTATCGATTGGTTTAGTAAGATACCTGTCAACACCGATCCTGAATCCTCTTGTTTTATCCTGTACTATAGATAATACTATGATCGGTATATCCATTGTTTGAGGATCGTTTTTCAAAACTGCAGCGACATCAAAGCCATTCATCTCCGGCATCATAATATCAAGAATGATCAGATCAGGCCGTTGTTTTCTTACAGCAACTAAAGCTTCTTTACCATTGCGGGCTTCTTCTATACTATATCCCGCATCACCCAACTCCTGCTGCAATAATGAACGAATTGAATCATCGTCATCCACAATAAGGATCTTAGATGCTTTACCTATGATGTTGATATGAGATTGTGCCACCTGTTCTTTCAATTGTTTTACTAAGTCATCGAGGTGCATTGGACGGACAACACCATTTGTTTTTGTAATTGGTAAAGCAAAAGAGAAAATACTTCCTTTTCCTACTTCACTTTCCAGCCAAATCCTGCCACCATGATGTTCTACTATTTCTTTACAGATCGGTAAGCCGAGACCAGTTCCTTTTGGTTTGTCGGTTAATGTATCTCCACCTACTTGTTTGAATTGTTCAAACACAGCACCAAAATCTCCCGGGGCAAT